>NZ_BAAHAF010000076.1:0-14807 GCF_054777815.1 Angustibacter speluncae
GGCTGGGCGCTCGCCAACTGGCTGCTCGACGCCGCCGTCCTGCTGGTGCTCGCCCTGACCATCGGGCACGGGACGCCGGCGAGCGCCCTGCTGCTCGCCTACGCCGTGGGGATGCTGGTGGCCTCGCTCCCGCTCACCCCGGGCGGGGTCGGGCTGGTCGAGCCCGTGATGATCGGCCTGCTCGTCGGAGCCGGTGCGCCGGCCGCCGCGGCGACCGTGACCGTGCTCGGCTGGCGCCTGGTCGGGCACTGGCTCCCGATCGGCGTCGGGCTGCTGCTCCTGCCGGGCCTCGGCGGGCGGACGGGGCTGATCAGGCGGACGGGCTGATCAGGCGGACGGGCTGATCAGGCGGTCGCGGGCTCCCTCGCCTCGTCCGGGCGGCGCGGGAGCAGCCGCCCGAGCACGTCGGCGAGCGTCACGACCGCCGGGCCGTCGCCGAGGCCCGTGACGACCGCGAGGTGCTGGCGCGTCTCCCGCATCGTGGTGAGCGCCTCGTGCACGGGCGTGCCGGCGGCCAGCTCGAGCACCGGTCGCACCAGGTCGGCCGTCGGCTCGGACGCCTCGCGCCCGAGCGTGTCGCGCACGTGCACCACGCCGGTGACCGCGTCGCCGTCGCGGACCAGGATCCGCAGGTGGCCGGAGTCGCGGGTCGACTGCTGCACCTGCCCGACGGTGGCGCCGGCGGGCACCGAGGTCGGCTCGGCGTCGGTGCGCACCAGGTCGGCGACGGTGAGCTCCTGCAGGTCGAGCGCCAGCGTGAGCTGCGCCGACGCCGCGGCGTCGAGCGACCCGACCTCGGCCGAGTGCTCGACCAGCTGCCGCAGGTCGTCCGGCGTCTGCCCGCTCGAGACGCTGTCCTGCGGCTCGACGCCCACCCGGCGCAGCAGCCAGTTGGCCGACTCGTTCATCGCCTTCAGCAGGGGGCGGGTCAACGCCATGAAGCCGCGCATGAACAGCGCCAGGAGCACCGCCGAGCGCTCCGGGTGCGCGATCGCCCACGACTTGGGGGCCATCTCGCCGATCACGAGGTGCAGGAACGTCACGACCAGCAGCGCGAGCACGAAGCCGGCGGTGTCGGCCACCCAGTAGGGCAGCCCCCAGCCCTCGAACGCCGGTGTGAGCGCGTAGTGCACGGCCGGCTTGGTCACCGCACCGAGGCCCAGGGCCGAGGCGGTGATGCCCAGCTGGCAGCCGGCCAGCAGGACCGTGAGCTCGCCGTAGCTGCGCAGGGCGGCGCGGGCGGAGCGGCTGCCGGGTGCGAGGTCCTCGAGCCGGTGCCGCTTGGCGGCCAGCAGCGAGAACTCGGCCGCGACGAAGACCGCGCAGAGCACGATGAGCAGGACGGTCAGCACCGTCACGACGAGCGGGCTCACCGGGCCACCTCCTCGTCCGCGGCGTCGCCGGGCTCGGCGCCCACCGCCACCTGCTCGCGGTCGTGCGCGTCGACCTGCGCGTCGTCGGCCTCGTGCACGGTGATGCGGACGACGGAGGGCACGTGCCGCTCGAGCTCGAGCACCTCGAACCGCGCGCGGTCGAGCCCGGGCTCGTCGGACTCGACCAGGTCGGCCGGGTCGAGCTCGAGCTCGACGTCGACCACCTCGCCGAGCCCGGGCAGCGCACCGTGCCGGGCGATCACCAGGCCGGCGACGGTCTCGTAGTCACCGCTGGGCAGCCGCACCCGCAGCGCGCGCTCCACCTCGTCGACGTGCGCGTCGCCGGGCACCACGTACCCGCCGTCCTCGTCCGGGACCGCGACGTGGTCGACGTCGGGGTCGTGCTCGTCGGTGATCTCGCCGACGAGCTCCTCCGCGAGGTCCTCCAGCGTCAGCACGCCGGTGAAGCCGCCGTACTCGTCGACGACGCAGGCCATCTGGTTGCGGCTGCCGGCGAGCTGCTCGAGCGCGTCGGGCAGCGCCATCGACTCGGCCAGCACCACGGCCGGGCGCATCAGGTCGGCCACCGTGCCGGCGGCGGGACCGGTGAGCACGTCCTGCAGGTGCGCGACGCCGACCACCTGCTCGTCGGCGTCGAGCACCGGGTAGCGCGAGTGGCCCGCGGCCATCGTCGCGCGCAGGTGGTCGAGGGTGTCGTCGGCACGCACGACGTCGACCCGCGAGCGCGGGATCATCGCGTGCTCGACGTCGCGGACCGGGAAGTCCAGGACGCGGTCGAGCAGGTCCGACAGCTCCTCCGGCAGGTCACCGGTCTCGCGCGAGTCGGCGACGATGTGCTCGAGGTCGCGCGGCGTCGCCGCGTGCTCGACGTCGTGCACCGGCTCGATCCGCAGCAGCCGCAGCAGCGCGTTCGACGCCGCGTCGAAGACGCGGATCAGCCAGCCGAGCACGGTCAGGTACACGGTGGTGGACGCCGCGAGGCGGATGGCCACGGGCTCCGGACGCGCGATCGCGAGGTTCTTCGGGAACAGCTCGCCGAACACCATCTGGATCAGCGTCGACAGCAGCAGCGCCAGCCCGACGCCGACACCGAGCGCCACGCCGGACGGCACGCCGACGCCGCCGAGCGCCTCGCCGAGGGCCTCGCCGATCAGCGGCTCGGCCACGTAGCCGACCAGCAGCGCGGTCACGGTGATGCCGAGCTGGGCGCCGGACAGCATGAACGACGTGCGGCGGGTGACGGCCAGCGCGCGCTCGGCGGCGGCGTCACCGGCGGCGGCCCGCGCCTTGAGGCGCGAGCGATCGACCGCCATGTAGGCGAACTCCTGGGCGACGAAGTACCCGGTGGCGGCGGTGATCGCCAGGACGACCAGCACGCCGAGCAGCAGGTTCAGCACCCACATCCGTGCTCACCCCCCTCCACCGCTCGCATCCAGCAGGGCGCAGGGGGGTACGGACTGTCTCCGGCCATGGGCGGCCAGTTCTCCTCGGGTCGTCGGTCGGGGACGTCCCGATTCTCGCACAGGCGCGGGCGGTCCGCCCCGGACCGCGGTCCGGGGCGGACCGGTGGGCGGACGGTCTGCGCTCAGGCGGACTGCGCGGCGGCGACCTTCTCGCGCACCTCGTCCATGTCGAGGGCGCGGACGGCGTCGATGACCTGCTCGAGCGCGGGGGCGGGCAGCGCGCCCGGCTGGTTGAAGACCAGGATGCCGTCGCGGAAGGCCATCAGCGTCGGGATCGAGGTGATGCCGGCCGCCGACGCGAGCGACTGCTCGGCCTCGGTGTCGACCTTGCCGAAGGTGATGTCGTCGTGCTGCTCGGAGGCGGCCTCGAAGACGGGGGCGAAGGCGCGGCACGGGCCGCACCACGACGCCCAGAAGTCGACCAGGACGATGCCCTCACCGGTGACGGTGGACTCGAAGTCCGCGGCGGTCAGGGTGGTGGTGCTCACGGGGTTTCCTCCTCGGTCGCGGTGACGGCGCGGTCCGCCGCACGTGGTCCCGCACCCTGCGCAACCGGCGCGGACGACCGGATGTTCCGGGACCGCGTCAGCCGCGGCGCGAGAGCGGGCGGAGCGTCAGGCGGACGTCGGGCTGCTCCCCGTCGACGCCGGGCAGCACCGCCACGTCGTCGACCTGCAGCCGCAGGGCGTCGGCGATGGTCGCGACACCCAGGTCGCCGACCGCCGGCAGCCCGCCGCCGAGCAGCACCGGGGCGACGTAGCAGACGACCTCGTCGACGACGCCGGCGCGGACGAACGCGGCGGCCAGCGTCGGGCCGCCCTCGAGCAGCACGTGCCGCCGTCCGAGCGCGAACACCTCGGCCAGGACGGCGTGGGGGTCGCGCGAGCGCACGTGCAGCGTGGGTGCGGCGGCGTCGAGCACCCGGCGGTCGGCGGGCAGGTCGCGCTCCCCCACGACCACCCGCAGCGGCTGGTGCGCCAAGTCGTGGTCGTCGGCGTCGCGGGCGGTGAGCGAGGGGTCGTCGACGGCGACCGTGCCGGTGCCGACCATCATCACGTCGACCAGGGCGCGCAGGCGGTGCGCGTCGAGCCGCGCGGCCCGCCCGGAGACCCACCGGCTCGACCCGTCGGCGGCGGCGCTGCGCCCGTCGAGGCTGGTGGCCAGCTTCCAGGTCACGAACGGGCGTCCGTGCGAGATGCCGTGCGACCAGGCCCGGTTCAGCGCCGACGCCTCGGTGGCGAGCAGCCCGTCGACCACGTCGACGCCGTGCGCCCGCAGCGTCGCCGCGCCCCCGGACGCCTCCGGGGTCGGGTCGGGGACGGCGTGCACCACGCGTCGGACCCCGGCCTCGAGCAGCGCCCGCGTGCAGGGGCCGGTGCGACCGGTGTGGTCGCACGGCTCGAGCGTCACCACCGCCGTCGCCCCGCGGGCGCGGTCGCCCGCGGACCCGAGGGCGTCGACCTCGGCGTGCGGCGTGCCGGCACCGCGGTGGTACCCCTCGCCGACGACCAGCCCGTCGTCGTCGAGCAGCACGCAGCCGACGCGCGGGTTGGGCCCGAGCGGGAGCCCGGGGGTGGCGGCGAGCTCGAGCGCCCGCCCCATCGCCGCGGTCTCGACCGCCGACCAGGTCAGGCCGGTGGCCACTGCTTCGCCACCATGGTCAGCACGTCGTAGGTGGCGACGGCCTCGCCGGAACCGTTGGACACCAACGCGTCCCAGCGCACCTCGCCGTGGTCGGCGTTCGAGCGCGGCGTGATCTGCTTGACGGTGAGCAGCACCGACAGCTCGTCGCCGGGCTTCACCGGCGTCACGAACCGCAGGTTGTCGACGCCGACGTTGGCCAGCACCGGACCCGGCGCCGGGTCGACGAACAGCCCCGCCGCGAGCGAGACCACGAGGTACCCGTGGGCGACGATCCCGCCGAACAGCGGGTTCTGCGCCGCCGCCTCGGGGTCGGTGTGGGCGTAGAAGGTGTCGCCGGTGAACTCGGCGAAGTGGTCGACGTCCTCGAGCGTGACGGTGCGCGACGCGGTGCGGACGGTGTCGCCGACGCGCAGCTCGGCGAGGCTCTTGCGGAACGGGTGCGTGCCGTCCTCGCGCCGTGCCGAGCCCTTCGTCCACCGCCCGGTGACCGCCGTCAGCATGTCGGGCGAGCCCTGCACCGCGGTGCGCTGCATGTGGTGCAGCACGGCGCGGACGCCGCCGAGCTCCTCGCCGCCACCTGCGCGGCCGGGTCCGCCGTGCACGAGCATCGGCAGCGGAGAGCCGTGGCCGGTCGACTCCGGCGCGGCGTCGCGGTCGAGCACCAGGATCCGCCCGTGCCACGGCGCGGTCCCGAGCACGACGTCGCGGGCCACCTGCGGGTCGTGGGTCACGAGCGAGCCGACCAGGCTGCCGGACCCGCGCGCGGCCAGCTCGACCGCGTGGTCGAGGTCGCGGTACGGCATCACGGTGCTGACCGGGCCGAACGGCTCCACGTCGTGCGGCGCGGCGGCCTCCGGGTCGGCCTGCACGAGCACCGGGGCGACGAACGCTCCGGCCTCGGCGTCCGCGCCGACGACGTCGACCGAGCGCGGCGAGCCGTGCACGGCGCGTCCCTCGGCCAGCAGCCGGTCGAGCGCGGCGTGCAGCGCCTCGCGCTGCTCGCGGCTCACCAGCGGGCCCATCCGGACGTCCTCGTGCGCGGGGTGGCCGATCGTCACGCGGTCGAGCCTCGCCGAGATCGCCTGCACCACGGTGTCGGTCATGCCCTCGGGCACCAGCACGCGTCGGATGGCGGTGCACTTCTGGCCCGCCTTGACCGTCATCTCGGCGACGACGCCCTTGACGAACAGGTCGAGCTCGGGGTCGTCGGGGGTGACGTCGGGCCCGAGCACCGAGCAGTTGAGCGAGTCGGCCTCGACGCCGAGCCGCACGCCCCCGTGGACGACGGACGGGTGCTCGCGCAGCAGGCGGCCGGTGGCGGCCGAGCCCGTGAAGGCGACGTGGTCCTGCGGGCCGAGCGCCTCGAGCAGCCCGTCGGGCGGCGCGCAGAGCAGCTGCAGCGAACCCTCGGGCAGGTGCCCCGACTCGAGCAGGCGGCGGACGGCGAGCTCGGTCAGGTAGGCGGTCTGCGGGGCGGGCTTGACGATCGACGGCAGCCCGGCGAGGAACGCGGGTCCGAGCTTCTCCAGGAAGCCCCAGACCGGGAAGTTGAAGGCGTTGACCTGCACCGCGACCCCCGGTCGCGAGGTGAACACGTGGACGCCGAGGAACCGGCCCTCGCGCCCGAGCTGCTCGACCGCGCCGTCGACGTGGACGGTGTCGTCGGGGAGCTCCTTGTACCCCTTGGACGCGAACGAGAACAGCGTGCCGATGCCGCCGTCGACGTCGACGAACGAGTCCTTCCTCGTGGCGCCGGTGCGGTAGGACAGCTCGTACAGCTCGTCCTTCACGGTGGCGAGGTGCTTCGCGGCGGCCTTGAGGGCGGTGGCCCGCTGGTGGAACGTCATCGCCCGCAGCGCGGGTCCCCCGACCCGGCGGGCGTGGTCGGCCATCGCAGCCGGGTCGGTGCCCGCGCCACCGAGCCGGGCGACCTCCTCGCCGGTGGCGGCGTCGAGCAGCGGCTGACCCTCGCCGGTGCCGGCCACCCAGCGTCCGGCGGCGTAGCTCTCGAGCACAGCGGTCACGGGGTGGCTCCTCGGTCGTCGGCGGGCGTCGTTGCACCGCGGTGCGGCGCGTGCCACGATAGTTACCGACCGAGCGGTCTGTAAATGCGGAGGTGCGGCAGTGACGGCGACCGAGCCCGACGAGACGGCCCTGCTCGCCGACTTCGAGCGCACCATCGCCCGGCACGACCGGATCGAGCCGCGCGACTGGATGCCGGAGCGGTACCGGGCCACGCTGGTGCGCCAGATCGCCCAGCACGCGCACTCCGAGATCATCGGCATGCAGCCCGAGGGCAACTGGATCACCCGGGCGCCCTCGCTGCGGCGCAAGGCGATCCTGCTCGCGAAGGTGCAGGACGAGGCCGGCCACGGGCTCTACCTCTACTCCGCCTGCGAGACGCTCGGCACCTCCCGCGGCGAGCTCACCGAGAAGCTCATCGACGGCAAGCAGAAGTACTCCTCGATCTTCAACTACCCGACGCTGTCGTACGCCGACGTCGGCACCATCGGCTGGCTCGTCGACGGCGCCGCGATCTGCAACCAGGTGCCGCTGTGCCGCACCTCCTTCGGGCCGTACGGGCGCGCGATGATCCGGGTCTGCAAGGAGGAGTCGTTCCACCAGCGGCAGGGCTACGAGCTGCTGATGACGATGATGTCGGGCACCGACGAGCAGCGCGCCATGGTGCAGGAGTCGGTCGACCGGTTCTGGTGGCCCGCGCTGATGATGTTCGGCCCGCCCGACGCCGACTCCCCCAACACCGCCCAGTCGATGGCGTGGGGCATCAAGCGCGACACCAACGACGAGCTGCGGCAGAAGTTCGTCGACATGAGCGTGCCGCAGGCGGAGGCGCTCGGCGTCACGCTGCCCGACCCGGGCCTGGTGTGGAACGCCGAGCGCGGCCACCACGACTTCACCGAGCCCGACTGGGAGGAGTTCGGCCGGGTCGTCCGCGGCGAGGGCCCGTGCAACGCCCAGCGGATCGCGCACCGCCGCCGTGCGCACGAGGACGGCGCCTGGGTCCGCGACGCGGCCATGGCGTTCGCGGCGAAGGAGCAGCGCGCGTGAGCGAGTACACGGCCGAGGGCGGCCACGGCGCGGTGCCGCTCAAGGGCGTCCCGACGGGCCTGGGCGAGCAGTCGCCCGGCGAGTGGCCGCTGTACGAGGTGTTCGTGCGCGGCAAGCGCGGGCTCAACCACGTGCACGTCGGTTCGCTGCACGCGGCCGACGACGCGATGGCGCTGCGCAACGCCCGTGACGTCTACACCAGGCGCAACGAGGGCGTGAGCATCTGGGTGGTTCGCTCGGAGCTGATCGCCGCGTCGAGCCCGGACGAGAAGGACCCGCTGTTCGCCCCCGCCGGCGACAAGGTCTACCGGCACCCGACGTTCTACTCCATCCCCGACGACGTCCCCCACATGTGAGCGGCGACCGATGAGCCACCACGTGCACGACCACGACGACGACCACGCCTCGGTCTACGACGGCCTCGTCGGCGGCGATCCCTCGCACTGGGCGTTCGGCACCGACTTCGAGGATCCCCTCGCGGGCGTCGACACCACCGTCCCCGACGGCGTCGACGCCGCGACCCTCGGCACCTACTGCCTGATGCTCGCCGACGACGCGCTCGTCTACTCGAACCGGCTGTCGCAGTGGTGCAGCAACGCACCCGACCTCGAGGAGGACATCGCCCTGGCGAACGTCGCCCTCGACCTGCTCGGCCAGGCCCGGCTGCTGCTGGCCCGCGCCGCCGCGGCCGATCCGTCGCTCGTCCCGGCGCTGCCCGAGGGCTCGCCGGTCCCGCCGGAGGACGCGCTGGCGTTCTTCCGCGACGGCCACGCGTTCCGCAACGTGCGCCTGGTCGAGCCCGAGGACGCCGACTTCGCCGAGGCCGTCGTGCGGCTGCTGGTGTTCTCGACCTGGCGGCTCGCGCTGCTGGAGCGGCTCACGACCAGCCGCGACCAGGTGCTCGCCGCCGTCGCCGCCAAGGGCGTCAAGGAGGTGACGTACCACCGCGACCACGCCGGGCGCTGGGTCGTCACGCTCGCCCAGGGCACCGACGAGTCGCGCCGCCGCCTGCTGGCCGCGCTGCGCGTGGTGTGGCCGCTGCGGGCCGAGCTCGACCGCTGCCACCCGGTCGAGGAGCGCGCCGCCGCCGAGGGCGTCGGCGTCGACCCCCGCACGGTCGCGGACGAGGTGCAGGTGCTGCTCGAGCACGTGCTGTCCGTGGGCGGGGTCGAGCGTCCGGACGTGCCGTCGGTGGGTCCGCTCGGCGACGGCGCCGGACGCGAGGGCCGTCACACCGAGGCGCTCAGCCGGATGCTCGCCGAGATGCAGGTCGTCGCCCGCGCCCACCCGCTCGGCAGGTGGTGAGCACCGTGCTGCGACAGGCCATCTCGCCGGACGAGCTCGACCGCGCCCGCACGCTGGCGGCCTCGGTGACCGACCCCGAGCTGCCGGTGCTGACCCTGGCCGACCTCGGCGTGCTGCGCGACGTGCACGCCGAGGACGGCACGGTGGTCGCCACGATCACCCCCACCTACAGCGGCTGCCCCGCGATGGCCGCGATGCGCGACGACCTGGTGCGCACCCTCACCACCGCGGGTTTCGACGACGTCGAGGTGCGGGTACGGCTGCAGCCGGCGTGGTCGACCGACTGGATCTCCGACCAGGGGCGGGAGGCATTGCGCCGCAACGGGATCTCGCCGCCCGGCTCGGCGCCGCAGCACATCGTCGGTGCGATCCCGCTGCAGCTCGGACCCACCCGGCGCGTCCTCGCCTGCCCGCGCTGCGGGTCGTCCGCCACCCGGCTCGTGTCCGAGTTCGGGGCGACGGCGTGCAAGTCGCTGCACCGGTGCGAGGCGTGCCTCGAGCCGTTCGAGCACGTGAAGGAGATCTGAGGGTGACGGTCGTCGACTCCCCGGCACGGGCGCGCACCTCGCGCGGACCGTTCCACGTGCTGACCGTCGCCGCCGTCGACCGGCTCTGCGACGACGCCGCGGCCGTCACCCTCGACGTCCCCGACCACCTGCGCGAGGAGTTCGCGCACCACGCCGGCGAGTCGGTCACGCTGCGCCGCACGGTCGAGGGGCGCGAGGAGCGCCGCACGTACTCGATCTGCGCGCCGGTCGGCGCCCCGCTGCGGATCGGCGTGCGCGAGATCCCCGACGGGCTGTTCTCGTCGTGGCTGGTGCGCGACGTGCGTCCCGGCGACGAGGTCGAGGTGCAGACGCCGGGCGGTTCGTTCCGGGCCGACCCCGCCGCCGGCGGCCGCCACCTGTGCGTCGCGGCGGGGTCCGGCATCACGCCGATGCTGGCCGTCGCGGCCTCGCTGCTCGACAACCCCGACGCGCGCGTCACGCTGCTGTACGGCAACCGCACCACGTCGTCGGTGATGTTCGCCGAGGAGCTCGCCGACCTGAAGAACCGCTACCCCGCCCGGTTCGAGCTCGTGCACGTGCTGTCGCGCGAGCCCCGCGACGTCGAGCTGTTCTCCGGGCGCCTCGACGCAGACCGCCTGCGGCGCCTGCTCACCGCCGTCGTGCCCCTGGCCGCCGTCGACCACGTCTGGCTCTGCGGTCCGCTCGGGCTCGTCGACGACGCCCGCGAGGTGCTCGCCGAGCTCGACTTCCCGCCCGACCGCGTGCACTTCGAGCTGTTCTACGTCGACGCGCCGCCGCCCGAGCTGCACCGCGACGACCCCACGGTCGAGGGCGAGACCAGCGCGGTGACGATCGTGCTCGATGGCCGGTCGACCACCAACCCGGTCCCCCGCGGTCGCACGCTGCTCGACTCGGCGGCCGCCGTCCGGGGCGACGTCCCGTTCGCCTGCAAGGGCGGCGTGTGCGGCACCTGCCGGGCGCAGGTCACCTCCGGCGAGGTGGACATGCGCCGCAACTACGCGCTCGACGACGACGAGGTGCAGCGCGGCTTCGTCCTGACCTGCCAGACCTTCCCCGTCGGCGACGAGGTCGTCGTCGACTTCGACGCCTGACCCCACCACCCAGGAGCACATCCGTGACCGAGGCCTTCCTCGTCGACGCCGTCCGCACCCCCATCGGCCGCTACGGCGGCGGCCTGTCCGGCGTGCGCGCCGACGACCTGGCCGCGTTGGTGGTCGGCGAGGTCGTCCGCCGCGCCGGGGTCGACCCGTCCCTGGTCGACGAGGTGGTGCTCGGGGCCGCGAACCAGGCGGGCGAGGACAACCGCAACGTCGCGCGGATGGCCTGGCTGCTCGCGGGCCTGCCCGACACCGTCCCCGGCTTCACCGTGAACCGGCTCTGCGCCTCGGGTCTGACGGCCGTCGCCACCGCCCGCCAGATGGTCGCGTCCGGCGACGCCGACCTCGTCGTCGCCGGCGGCGTCGAGTCGATGACGCGGGCGCCGTGGGTGCAGGAGAAGCCGTCCCGTGCCTGGGCGAAGCCGGGCGCCGCCTTCGACACCTCGATCGGGTGGCGGTTCACCAACCCCCGGTTCGACGCCGAGACCACGCTGACGATGCCGCAGACCGCCGAGCGGGTCGCGCAGGAGTGGGGGCTGCGGCGCGAGGAGCTCGACGAGTTCGCGCTGCGCTCGCACCAGCGCGCCGTCTCCGCCCGCGACGCCGGCACGTTCGACGCCGAGGTCGTGCCCGTCCCGGTCAAGGGCGGTGAGGTGACCCGCGACGAGGGCCCGCGCTCCGACACCGACCTCGCGACCCTCGCGGGGCTCCGCCCGGTGAACGGCCCGGACGGCCTGGTCACCGCGGGCAACTCCAGCAGCCTCAACGACGGCGCCGCCGCCGTGGTCGTGGCGAGCGAGCGGTTCGTCGAGCAGCACGGTCTCGCGCCGCGGGCGCGGCTCGTCGCCGCCGCGAACGCCGGTGTGCCGCCGGCGGTCATGGGCATCGGCCCGGTCCCCGCCACCCGCAAGGTGCTCGAGCGGGCGGGGTTGAAGGTCGACGACCTCGACGCGGTCGAGCTGAACGAGGCGTTCGCGTCGCAGAGCCTGGCCTGCGTGCGCGACCTCGGGCTCGACGTCGACGTCGTCAACGCCGACGGCGGCGCGATCGCTATCGGCCACCCGCTGGGCGCCAGCGGCACCCGCATCGTCACCACCCTGCTCGGGCGGCTCGAGCGCGGCGGCGGCCGCCGCGGCCTGGCGACGATGTGCGTCGGCGTCGGGCAGGGCTCGGCGCTGCTGGTCGAGCGGGTCTGACGTGGTCGACCACGGGCGTACGGTCGCGGCACCGCGGCGCGGCCGTCCCGGGTACGACCAGCGCACCGTGCTGCGGCGCGCCGTCGAGCTGTTCAACCGGCAGGGGTACGACGCCACCAGCGTCGGCGACCTCGCCGCCGAGCTCGGGTTGTCGAAGTCGGCGATCTACCACCACGTCTCGGGCAAGGAGGACCTGCTCGCCGCCGCGCTCGACGAGGCGCTCGACGGCCTCACCGCCGCCACCGAGCGAGCGGGTGCGACGCCCGGGACCGCCCACCAGCGGCTGGTGGCGGTCGTCGAGGAGTCGGTGCGCATCCTCGTCGCGCACCTGCCCGCGGTCACCCTGCTGCTGCGGGTGCGCGGCAACAGCCCGGTCGAGCAGGCCGCGCTGGAACGGCGGCGGGCGCTCGACGACCGGCTCGCCGCGCTCGTCGCCGACGCGGTGCGCGAGGGCAGCCTGCGCGACGACATCGAGCCGCAGCTGATCAGCCGGCTGGTGTTCGGCACGGTCAACTCGCTGGTCGAGTGGTACCGGCCGGCCGGTCCCACCGACGCGGACCAGCTGGCGCGCGCGGTCACCTCGCTGGTCTTCGACGGCCTCACCCCGCGCCGCTGAGACCACTGCCCCGAAGGACCGTACGCGCGGACGGGGTGCGCCCTCGGTAGGGCATGACCACCACCACGCCGCTGCCGTCGCCGTCCCCCGCCCGCGAGGACGCACCCACCTGGACCCTCACCGTGCGCAACGACGGCTACGTCGTCGACGCGCTGCACCTCGAGCCCGTCGGCAACCTGGCCGAGTGGGCCGTGGTCGAGCCGTCCGAGGTCGGGCTGCTCCCGGGCGAGGAGACCACCGTGCGGGTGCGGTACGCCACGCCGCGCGACTCGACCGTCCTGGCCGGCAGCTACCCCGTCGCGCTGCGCGTGACCTCGCGCGAGGACCCCGACCGCCGCCAGGTCGAGGAGGGCGTCGTCGACGTGCCGGCGTTCACCGACGTGAGCGCGGAGCTCGTCCCCCGCACCTCGACCGCGCGCGGCCGGGGACGCGGGAAGCACCAGGTCGCGGTCGACAACCGCGGCAACACCGCCGCCGTGGTCACCCTCGACCTGCTCGACCCGGACGAGCAGCTGCACGGGACGGTCGAGCCGTCGGTGCTCGAGGTCGGTCCCGGTCGCAGCGAGCTGGTCGACGTCGTCGTCACGGCCCGCACCCGGTTCTGGCGCGGGTCGAACCGCACCCTGCCGTTCCGCCTGGTGGTCACACCCCCTGAGGCCGAGCTGTTCTCGCTGCCGGGCAACCTGCTGCAGCGTGCCGTGGTCCCCGGCTGGCTGGTCAAGGGCGTCGTCGCGCTGCTGGTGCTGGCGATGCTGCTGAGCGGGCTCTGGGTGGCGGTGCTGCGGCCTGCGGTGGAGAGCAGCGCCCGCGAGGCCGCCTCGCAGGAGGGCGCCAAGGCGCTCGAGGTGGCCGAGGAGTCCGCTGCCGCCCAGCAGGCCGCGGCCGCCGCCCAGCAGGCCGCGATCGACGCGATGGCCGAGCAGGTCGCCTCCGGCCAGGCGCCGGTGCCGACCCCGTCCCCCACGCCCGGCGTGGGTGGCGTGCCGATCGACCCGCTGGGCGACCCGCTGACCGAGCGGCTGGCCGTCACCGACGCCGACCAGTCGCCGGCCGTCCGGCTCTCGACCGAGCAGATCGTCAGCGTCACCGACCTGCTGTTGCAGAACCCGAAGGGCGACACCGGCGAGATCAGGGTCACCCGCGACGGCGACACCCTCTACACCGCGCGGCTGGAGAACTTCCGCGACCTCGACCTGCACCTGGTGGCGCCGTTCGAGTTCGCCCCCGGCGAGCGGCTCGGCGTCGAGGTCACCTGCGCCAACCCTCCGGAGCTCGGCGCCTGCACCCCGGGCGTGACCGTCAGCGGCTTCGCCCGCACCCCCGCTCCCGCGACCCCGGCGCCCGCGCCGACCCCGACGCCGTGAGGCGGCGGACGTGGGCGGCGGTCCTCGCGACCGCCGCCCTGGCCGCCCTGCCCGTCGGCGCGGCCGCGGGCGTGGGTGTGCCGGACGTCGAACCGATCGAGTCCGACCGGTGGGTGGTGCGCGGCACCGACCTCGCGGTCTTCCTGCCGCTGGAGCTCGACACCGGCTTCACCGCCGTCGTCACCGTGCTCGTCGACGACGTGGAGGCCGAGCACGAGGTCGTCCCCGTCGACGGCGGCTTCGCCGGCGACGTGGCGCTGCCGGACGACGTGCGCTGCGGACCGGGCGCGCTGGTCGAGGCACGTGTGCGCTGGACCTACGGCGGCAAGTTCGTCGACCAGCAGGACTACCGCTCTGCCGTGCACGTGCTGTGCCCCGAGCTGTCGGTGACGCCCGACCGGCTCCCGGCGGCCACCCCGGCGACGCCGCTGGTCTGGGAGGTCACGGGGTTCGTCCCCGACTCGGTCGTCGCGCTGCGCCTCGGCGACCAGCCGGTGCAGGTGGTCGAGACCGACCAGGTGGGCGGGGCGCGCTGGACCGCCCCGGCGCCGCAGGTCGCGTGCGGCGTGGTGCCGGCGCGGGCGATCGACCGCAGCGGACCCGAGGAGCGCAAGGAGCGCGAGATCCCCACCGACCTGGTCGTCGAGGCGCTCGACCGCGTCCGGGTCGACTGCCCCGACCGGCCGCAGCCGGAGCCGCCCGTCGTCCCCGCGGTCGTGCAGGTGAACCCGGCGGTGGTGAGCACCGGCACCACCACGCGCGTCACCGGGCAGCAGTTCCCGCCCGGGGCGCCGGTGGCGCTCAGCTGGGTGCTGCCCGGCGGGCGCACCGTGCCCGCGGGGACGGCGACGGCCGACGCCGCCGGGTCGGTGCGCGTCGACCTGCTGGTGATGACGGGCTCCGGCACGGGGACGCGGCAGCTGCTCGCCGGCTCCGGCGCCGCGGCCGCGAGCGACCAGGTGCTGGTCGTCGGCGGCACGACGCAGCCCGGGCGCCAGGGTCTGGTGAACCGGCGATGACCCGCCGTCGCACCCGTCCCCGCACCCGCCCGGTGCGGGCAGCCGTCGCGCCGCTCGCGCTGGTCGCCACGGCTTGGTGGGCCGCGCTCGGCGCGGCACCCGCCTCGCGC
>NZ_BAAHAF010000077.1:0-4395 GCF_054777815.1 Angustibacter speluncae
GCCCGCCACGGCAGGCGGTCCTGCCGGGCGAACAGGTCGTCGGCGTGCGCCGCCGTGGCGTGGGCGGAGGCCGCGTCACCGCTCGCCAGCTCGAGCCGGCTGACCCGCACCAGCGCCTCGGCCGCCATCAGCGGCGCACCGCCAGCCGCGGACCGCCGCGCGCCCTCGCGCGCCGCCTCGAGCGCCTCGGGCAGCAGCCGCAGGTCGTGGAGGGCGTCGGCGTACTCGACGAGGTGCTCACCGAGGTCGAGACCCGCTGTCTCGTAGGCGGTCCGGGCGGCGGAGAAGGCGGCGAGGCCCTGCCGCGCGAGTCCCGCGCGCACCAGCACCCGCGCCCGCGTCTGGGTGCAGTAGGCGACCATCACCGGTCCGAGCGCGGGCGCGAGCCGGACGGCGAGGTCGGCCCACGGCACGGCGGCGGACGGCCGCCCGCGGGAGAGCTCGACCTCCGCGAGGTTGTTCGCGGCCTTGGCGCGCACGTCGTCGGGCGTCCCGGGCGACGACAGGAGCCGCCGGTAGCGCTCGCCCGCCGGCCGCAGCCGTCCGACCGTGTGGTCGAGCACCGCGCGCTGGAACTGCAGCGCCGCGCTGCGCGCGCCCGGGACGTCGCGCACCGCCTCGGCGAGGTCGCGGCGGGCGGCGGCGGTGCGACCGAGCTCCTGCTGCACCGCCGCCCGGCTCGCGAGCAGCTCGGCCCGTCGTGCCGGCAGGTCGGCCGAGGCCGTCAGCCGCACCGCCGTGTCGAGCAGCTCGCGGGCCCGGGCGTTGCGCAGCAGCTCGTGCTCGGCCCAGGCCTGGGCGTGCAGCGCCACCACGAGCGCCTCGCCGTCGCCGGCCGAGCGCGCGCGGTCGACCAGGGCCGCGGCCACGGGTCCGAAGCGTCCAGGGTTGCCCTGGACTCCCTTGTAGGCCGCCTCGGCCTCCGCGAGCATGGTCGCGTCGGTGCCGTCCACCTCGGCATGCCTCCACTCGGACGCGGGACGCCCGACGCTACCCCGGAGGGACCTCGTGATCGAGGACTGCGAGCAGGACGAGGTCTTCCTCGTCCCCGACCCGCGCACCGACGACCGGCGACGTCGTGACGGCCGCGCCGCCGCCGCGCAGGAGCGCGCCCTGTCGCGCCAGCGCGCCAAGGACGGCTTCGACCGCCGGATCGTCGCGTCGGTGGTGCAGCGCAGGGCGAAGCGCGACGCGGCGGCCCCCGTGGTGCCCTGCGTGCCCTACGAGCAGGGCGGGCGCGACGGCGTCGTGCTGCTCGTCGAGGGCGAGCTCGTGGTGCGCACCGACATGCCCGACGCCGGCCACCGCGCGGTGCTCGAGCGGCTGCCCGCGGCCGCGCGCGACGACCTCGCCGACGTCCCCGGCGTGACGCTCTACCGCGACCCCGGCACCGACGTGACCCGGCTCGTGCAGGTCGCGGCCGAGGTCCGCGACCGCGGGTACCCGGCGTCGGTGGCGCACGTGACGCCGCTGCGCGTGGTGATCAAAGGGCTCGGCGGACCCGAACCGACGGAGGTCGACCTGCGCCGCGACGTCGAGGTCGACACCGCCGGTCCGCACGTCGCGGTCATCGACACGGGCGTCCACGCCCGCCGGGACGACGGCTGGCTCGACGGCACCGACGACCTCGAGGGCGCCGACGCCGTCGACCCGCTCGACGCCTACCCGTGGCCGGACGGCAACGGGCTGCTCGACTTCGGCGCCGGGCACGGCACCTTCGTCGCGGGAGTCGTGCGGCAGGTGCTGCCGTCGGCCCGCGTCTCGGTGCTGCGGGCGATCGACAGCGACGGCGTGGGCAGCGAGGTCGACGTGGCGCGGGCGATGCTGCGCGCGGTGCGCGCGGGCGCCCACCTGCTCAACCTGTCACTGGGGGTGCAGACCGTCGACGACCAGCCGCTGCTCGCGATCCAGGTGGCGCTGGAGGTGATCCGGCGCGAGGCACCGGACGTGGTCACCGTCGCGGCGGCGGGCAACTACGGCGACGACCGGCCGTGCTTCCCGGCCGCCGCCAAGGACGTCGTCGCCGTCGCCGCGCTCACCCACGAGCTCGAGCCGGCGCGGTGGACCAGCAGGGGCCACTGGGTCGACTGCTCGGCGGTGGGGGAGGGCGTGGTCTCGACCTTCGTGCCGGGCGAGGAGGAGGTCGAGCAGGACCCGCGACCCGACCGCTGGGACGAGGGCCACCCGTGGGCGGTGTGGAGCGGCTCGTCGTTCGCCGCACCGCAGGTCGTCGCCCTGCTCGCCCGGACGATGGCCGAGCGGGGCGTCGGTGCGCGCGAGGCGCTGCAGCACGTCCTGGCCCTCGGCCGTCCGGTCCCGGACGTCGGGCGCGCGCTCGCGGTCCTGCCGGGCACCGAGCGCGCGTGAGCGCCCGGCCCGGGTGGCCGGGTCGGGTCGGTGGGGGGCGGCGAGCAGCCGGGGTCGTCAGGGGGCGATCCAGCCGGTCGTGAGCGGGGCACCCTCGACGGGCTGCAGGTGCAGCCGGAGCAGCGCGAGGGCGAGCCCCTCGACGACGAAGTCGCCGAGGTCGCCGACGACGGCGTCGCACCGGGTGCCGTCCGGCTGCTCGACGGTGACGGTGCCGCCGCCGTCGGGCCAGGGGAGGACCTGGCCGGTGAGCCGGACGCCGGTGCCCGCGCGCTCGACCTGGAGGTCGAGCACCAGGCCGCCGCCGTCGAAGCTCAGCACCCGAGGCTGGTCGACGACCGAGCGCACCCCGGCGGGGACGCCGGTGGTCTCGGCGACCAGCCGCAGCAGCTCGGCGTCGAGGGCGCGGGTCTCCCACGCCGCCCGGGCGAGGTCGAGCACGAGGTCGGGGACGGGGTCGGCCTGCGCGGCCACCTCGCCCAGTCGGACGAGCAGGTCCTGGTCGTGCGTGCTGATGGTCATCACCGGCTCCCTTCGAGGGTGGAGAAGTCGTACCCGGCGGCGGAGGTGATCTCGCGCAGCCGGTCGAGGCACCGCATGCGGGTGGGTCCGATCGACCCGATGGGCATGCCCATCGCCTGCGAGACCTGCGCGTACGCAGGCGGTTCGGTGGCCATCAGGACGCGCAGCAGCCGCTGGCAGCGCTCCGACAGGCGGGCGAAGCACTGCCAGAGCGCGGCGTCGCGCTCGTCCTGCAGCAGGGCGTGGTCGAGGGCCGGGGCCAGCTCGTCGACGACGTCGAACGCGGCGTCGTCGACCACGCCGACCAGCTCGCGGCCGCCCGCGCGCAGCACCCGCAGGCACTCGCGCCGGGCCGTCGTCGCGAGCCAGCCGGGCAGCCGCTCGGGGTCCTGCACCTTGCCGAGGTTCTCGACCAGGCGCAGCCAGGTGGTCTGCACGACGTCGCCGGCGTCGGAGCTGCTGAGGCGGTACGACCGCGCGACCGACCAGACCAGGTTCGTGTAGCGGTCGACGAGGGCGTTCCAGGCCGCCTGGTCACCGGCGGCGGCGCGCTGCACCAGCGGGGTCACCGGCTCCCTCTCCTGGCTCGGTCGTCCGACCGGGGTCACCGGTCGCTGGACGGGGGTGGCGGTCATGGTGGCTCCCGAGATCGTTCCTGCCCTGGGGTCTGACAGGGAGCAGGAGCGCAGCGCGGCTCACGGTGATACCTCCTCGCGCGCAGCTGTTCCCGCAGAACCGAGGATCGGTGGGACCGATCCGGTCGAACCGGGCGGAACCGGGTCGGTGGGCGGGTCGGTGGGCGGGTCGGTGGGCGTCGGTGCGGGCTCCGGCGTGGGCTCCGGCGCGGGTTCCGGCGTCGGCTCCGGCGTGGGCGTCGGCGTCGGCTCCGGCGTGGGCGTGGACGTCGGTGCCGGGGCGGGCAGGTCGGTCGGGGCCGGTGGCGCAGCGGGTCCTGTGGTCGCCGGGACGACGCGGACGCCCCCGGCGTACCCCGCCACGGGGACGCGGCTCACCTTCACCACGTCGCCGGTGCGCGGCGCGTGCACCCACAGCCCGTCGCCGAGGTACATCCCGACGTGGTGCACGGTGCGCAGGTCGGCGGGGTCGCGGGCCAGCACCACCAGGTCGCCGGGCAGCAGGTCGGCGCGCGCCACCCGCTGCCCCACGAGCGCCTGCTGCCGCGAGGTGCGGGGGAGCGCGACGCCGGCCGAGCGGTACGCGGCCTGCACCAGCGAGGAGCAGTCCCAGGTGTCGGGGCCGGTCGATCCCCAGCGGTAGGGGTCGCCGAGCTGGGCCAGCGCGAAGGCGACCGCCTGGAGCGCGCGAGGGTCGGCCGCACCCCCGGACACCGCCGGCACGCCCACCACGGCCCCGGGCTGCGCGACGCCTGCCGGCCGCTGGGCGGCGGACGCCTGGGCCAGGGCGGCGCGGTCGAGGGCGACGAGCGCCTCCAGGGTGGCGACCGCCGCGCCCGCGACCGACCACTCCCGCTCCGCGCGGGCGAGC
>NZ_BAAHAF010000078.1:0-3139 GCF_054777815.1 Angustibacter speluncae
CGGGGCGCGGGCAGGTCGTCGGCGGCTCGGACGCCCCGCGCGCCCGCGTCCGGCACGCTCCCGCCGCAGGCGGCGGCGTGCACCCCGAGCAGGTCGGCGGCCGACCCGCCCTCGCGCTGCACCCGCGCGCCGTCACGCAGCAGGTCGGCCGGCACGTCGGTCGCGGTGCGCGGCGCGCTCAGCGGGTCACCTCGGTGCTCTCGGTCACGAGGTAGAACTTGAAGTCGGTGCGCCCGGCCGGACCGCGCTCGGCCGGGATCGGGTGCTCGGCGAACCAGTCGAGGTAGCGCTGGTAGGCGTCCTCGTCGGCGTAGTGCATCTCGGCGATCCGGTAGAACGTCAGCCCCTCGGGCACGTCGGCGGAGCCGCCGGACGCCTGCCGCACCGGTCGCAGCACCTTGTTGAACACGATCCGGTCCAGGTGCGGGTTCGCGAGCAGGTCGGGCGCGTGCACCTCGAACAGCCAGCGCTCGTACTCCTCGGGGCTCACGCCGGGCTGGATCTCGTAGCCGAGGATGGTCTTGACGCTCATCGGTCTCCTCCGTGGGGGTGCGGGTCGGTTGGGGTGGCGGGTCTCGGGGCGGGGTCGAGCGGCGGACCGGCGGTCCAGTCGAAGGACTGCGCGCCCTCGCCGAAGCCCTCGAGCCGCACGCGGTACGGGCGCACCCGCAGCCCGACCAGGTCGGCGCGCACCTGCTCGGGGTCGCGGACCGGCGCCTTGGTGCGCCCGGCAGCGCGCTGCTCCTCGAGGTGGCGGCGGTAGGTGGCCTCGGTCCAGGCGTCGTCGGCCACCTCGGCGGTGCCGCGCACCAGGACGGCGCGCGGTGGCAGCGCGCCGACGTCGAACACGTGCGGGTGCTCGTTCGAGGCGCCGGCGGCGGGGGTGCCGGTCCAGACCAGCAGCACCCGGGGGTCGCGGGTCACCTGGGCGAGCCGCGCGTGCGTGCGCCGGTGCACGAGCGCGACGGACCAGTCGTCGGCGAGGAAGGCCGTCGCGGTCCGCGCGACCGGGTAGCCGCGGACGTCGAGCGTCACGACCTGCGCGAACGGCACCTCGTCGCGGGCGAAGGCCAGCGCGCGTCCCAGCACGTCGTCGGGCGGACGGGTCACGACGCCTCCCCGGCGACCAGCCGGACCGGTCGGGCCTCCCGCGGGGCGCGGCGCCAGCGGGAGCGCACCTCGGCCTCGGACCACTCGCGGTCGGGCAGCAGCACGTGCTCGATCTCGACCTCCACCGGTGCGGCGAACGGGAACGGGTCGAGGTGCACCTCGCCCGGGCGAGCGACCCAGGCCGTCACCTGCACCTCGTCGGCGCCGGGACGCGGCGCGACCGGCGGCAGCAGCACCCGCTCGGGCGCGTGCTCGAGCAGGCGCAGCTGCGGGCCGAACGTCACCGGCGGCCCGGCGGGCGACGGCCTGTCGAGGGGGGCGGTGACCAGGTGCAGCGAGAGCAGGTCCCACAGCTGGAGCAGCGCGTGGTGGTGCCAGGCGCGGGTCTCGAACGCGCGGCGCGGCTCGTCGTCGGTCCACACCTCGTCGAGCACGTCGACCCAGCGCCGCTGCTCGGCGCGCACGACGCGGTCCTGCAGCGCACGGTCGGCGTCGCCGCCGACGCGGGCCACCGCGCCCGGCCGGGCCCAGCGTCCCCGGTAGAGGCCGGTCCAGTGCATGCCGACGAGCAGCCCCGCGTAGGCGTCGGCGGCGGTCACGGTGCGGATGCCGTCGCGGTAGAGCCGCACGTGCTCGTCGGCCGCGACGTCGAGGAAGTGCAGCGGACGCCGCTCGTCGGGGTCGAACAGCAGCCGGGCGTCGCGGCGGCGCCAGCCCTCGTCGTGCCGGGCCGCAGCGAGCACGACGGCCGCGCGCGGCTCGGGGGCGTCGACCACGTCGCCGCCCCAGGCGGCAGCCAGCTCGCCGGCCAGCCGCCCGTGCTCCACCTGCGTGACCAGCCGCAGCGCGCCCTCCTCCCGGGTGACGATCACGACGCGGCGCCCCGCAGGACGCGGGCGAGGTCGCGGGCCGTGCCGCCAGCGGCGAGTGCGTGGACGGCGGCCAGCACGTCGTCGCCGGCGCCGTCGAACCGGTGCCGCAGCAACCGGGAGGCCTTGTCGCGCAGCTGGTCCCGCGACAGCGGGTCGCCGGCGTCACCGCGCGGCACGCGGCTCGACGCGGTGCGCGACGTGCCGTCGGCCAGCACCACCTCGACGTCGGCCGGACGACCGTGGGCGGCGAGCCGGTCGAGGTCGGCGTCGTGCACGACCTCGACGCGGCCGGCGAGGTCGAGCACGGCTGGGTCGCAGACGACCTCGTCGGTCAGCGCGCTCTCGTCGAGGCGTCCGGCCACCAGCGCGACGGCCACCGACGTCGGGACGCTGAACCGCGCCGCGAGCTCGCCCCCGGCCACCCGGTCGAACTGGGCGGCGCCGGCCGCGCAGCGCACGACGACGCGCTCGACGTCGGCGGCGAGCACGCCCGCGGCCACCAGGTCGGCCACGGCGTCGTTCACGCCGTGCAGGTGCGCGCAGGTGGGGTGCGACTTCACGTAGCCGCCGAGCACCTCCCAGGTGGTCCAGCCGTCCGGCCCGGCACCCGGCGCCCCGGCCGACGCGTCCCAGCCCGCGGCGGCGACGGCGCCGAGGTGGCGGCCGGGTGCGCCCGGCGCGGGGGCGAGCCCCGACGCGGCGGCGCGTCCCAGCGAGAGACCGGTCTGCACCGACGCACCGAGGAAGGCGTGCGAGCCGGTGAACCCGTCGAAGACCGTGGTCGCGTCGGTGACGAGCACCGCAGCGGACGCGAGACCGACTGCGCGCGCGTGGGCCTCGGCGTCACCGGGTGCCAGCAGGTGGACTGCGGCGACGGCCGCGGCGACCTCGCCCCAGGTGCCGATGTCGTGCACGCCGACGGGTGTGCCGCCCATCGCCCGCCCGAGCCGGGTGCCGACCTCGTAGCCGGCGAGCACCGCCGACAGCACGACCTCGCCGGGGGCGTCGACCTCGGCGCCGAGCACCAGCGCGGCGGTGGCGGCGTGCGACGCCGGGTGGCCGCGGGCCGGACGGTGGCCGTCCTGCAGCTGGTCGGCCGCGACCCCGGCGCCGGCGGGCACCGGCAGCCGCGAGGACAGCACGAGCGCGAGCGCCCC
>NZ_BAAHAF010000079.1:0-2065 GCF_054777815.1 Angustibacter speluncae
GGTGGCGGCCGGCCCGCTGAGCGGCAGCGGGGTCCTGGCCCTGGGCGGCGCCGACCGCCCGGTGCACGCGGTCGCGGCCGTGGGCGCCGTCCTCACCGCCTCGCGGGTGCTCGCCGGCGGGGACTGCGGCGACCTCACCGACGCCGCCCGCGAGGCCGACGAGGCGGCCGACCGCGCGGAGGGTGCGCTGGCCCTGTCCGACGAGGCCGCGGGCGACGCGCTCACCGGCATGCGCAACGACGGCGGTCACGCGATCCGGCACCTGCGCGACGAGGGCCTGATCCCCAACCGCGGCAGCCTGGCGTCCCAGGTCGAGCAGTTCAGCACGCTGACGCGCCCGATCCTCACCGCGCCGAGCTCGACCTTCAGCTGGCGGCTCGGCGGCACCCAGTCGGTCGGCTACGTCGGCAAGGCCCCCGACGGCACCGACGTGGTGGTCTTCGTGGCGACCGAGGGCCCGTACAAGGGCAAGGTGATCTCGGCCGTCGTCCCGGACGCGAACCAGCGCACCCAGTGGGGCATCCCGTGACGACCCTGCACGAGGCGCTGACCTGGAGCGGCAGCTGGGCCGAGCTGCTGCTGTTCGCCGCCTGGCCGGGCGCCGTGCCGCCCGAACTCGAGGGCACGCGCGTCGGGGCGGTCGCGCCCACCCGGGTGCGCGGTTACGAGCTCGAGGCGCCGGACGACGCCCTGGGCGGTCTGGTCGTGCACGAGGTCGACGTGCGCTACGACGCCGTCCCCGACGACCTCGAGGACGTCGTGCGCGGCTGGCTCACCCACGTCACGGGCGCCGGCGCCCGGGTGGCGTGGTTCGGGTTCGAGGCCTCGTTCGGGTTCGACCACCTGCTCGACGACGCGGTCGCCGACCAGGTCTACGCGGTGGCCGACGCCTCGCGGGTCGAGCTGGCCCTCGACGACGAGCGGCGCACGAGCCCGGCCTGGGCGCGCGAGCTCGCCTCGTTCCGCGCCGTCCTGCTCGACGCCGGCCGGTGACCCCGGGTCGGCGAGCGGGGATCAGTCGCGGGCGAGCAGGTCGCGCGCCGCGCGCAGCACGTCGGCCTCCTGCACCAGCACCAGGTCGGCGGCGGCGCCCAGCGGCACGAAGCTGTCGTGCGCGGCGACCCGGGCGAGGTGGCCCCGGTAGCCGCCGTCGACGAGCGCGGTCACCACGCCCTCCGACACCCCTCCGCTGCGCCGGGTCTCGTCGACCACCAGCACCCGCCCACTGACCTGCGCCTCGCGCAGCACGTCGTCGACCGGCAGCGGCACGAGCCAGCGCAGGTCCACCACCCGCACGCCCACGCCATCGGCCGCGAGCGCCCGCGCGGCCCGCAGCGACAGCCGCAGGCCGTTGCCGAAGGTGACCAGGGTCAGGTCGGTGCCGTCGCCGTGGGTGCGGGCCCGACCGACCGGGACGTGGGCGGCGTCGTCGACCGCCAGCCACCCGCCGTCGCCGTCGTCGTGCAGGTCGCGGGAGTGGTACAGCGCGATCGGCTCGAGGAACACGCACACCCGTCCCTCGACCTGCGCCACGGCGGCGCAGGTGCGCAGCACGGCGGCCGCGTCGTCCGGCCGGGCGGGTGAGGCCACGACGAGACCCGGCACGTCCCGCAGCACGGCCACCGAGTTGTCGTTGTGGAAGTGGCCGCCGAAGCCGCGCTGGTAGGCGTAGCCGGGCACGCGGACGACCATCGGGTTGGTGTAGCGGCCCGCGGAGAAGAACGCCTGCGTCGCGCCCTCGCCGCGCAGCTGGTCCTCGGCGTTGTGCAGGTACGCCAGGTACTGGATCTCCGGCACCGGCAGCAGGCCCGCCAGCCCGGCGCCGAGCCCCAGCCCGAGCACGGTCTGCTCGTCGAGCAGGGTGTCGAAGACGCGGGTGCCGCCGTGCTCCTTCTGCAGGCCGCGGGTCACGCCGTACACCCCGCCCTTGGCCGCGACGTCCTCGCCGAGCACCATCGCGCCCGGGACGGCGGCGAGCACCTGGCGCAGGGCGCCGCCGATCGCCTGGGCCAGCGTCTGCGGCCCGGCGGCCGGGCCGGGGTGCGCGGCGAGGCGGTCGGCCTCG
>NZ_BAAHAF010000080.1:0-1645 GCF_054777815.1 Angustibacter speluncae
GTCCACCCGGACCGCTCGGCGGCCGCGGCCAGCTCGGCCTGGGCGGCGGCGGTGGCCTCCTCGCGCTGGGCCTGCGCGGCCGCCAGCAGCTCGGCCCGCTCGTCGGCGGTGCGCCGGGTGAGCTCGTCGGCCTGCTCGCGCGCGAGCCGGGTGGTCTGCTCGGCCTCCTCGCGCGCCGTCGCCAGCGCCGCCTCGGCCTCGGCCGTGGCCGCGCCGACACGCTGCTCGGCCTCGTCGGCGGCCTCGGACCGCAGCCGCTCGGCCTCCTCGTCGGCGGTGCGGGTGGCCGTCCCGGCCTCGTCGGCGGCCTCGGACCGCAGCCGCTCGGCCTCGTCGCGGGCCTCGCGCAGCTCGCGCTCGGCCGTGGCGGTGGCGTCGTCGAGCACCTGCTGGGCCCGGGCCCGCAGCTCGTCGGCGGCCTGCCGCGCCTCGGCGAGCAGCTCCTCGCGGGTGCCCTCGGCGCCCTCGACCACCATCCGCGCCTGCTCGGCGGCATCGGCGACCAGGGTGCGCGCGTCCTCGGTGGCGGCGTCGAGCCGCTCGTCGGCCAGCGCGAGGCGCCGGGTGCTCTCGGAGGCGTCGCGGCGGGCCTGGCCCGTCAGCTGCTCGGCCATCTCCTGGGCGCGCTGCAGGAGCGTCGCGGCGTGCGCCGCGACGGCGTCACCGTCCCGGGGTGCAGGACCCTCGGGAGCCGTGCTGTCGACCTGCACCGGCCCAGCCTCGCAGACCTGCGGCACGGTCGTCCACGAGGGTTCGCGAGGTGGAGGACCGCTTACGCAGCGTGACGAAGGCGCCTCCGGCGGTCACGGGGTGTTGACGCGGACGTCCTCGACCACGCGCCGCACCTCGGGGTACTCCTCGACCGGCGCGCTGAACTCGACGTAGACGTGGGCGCGCGGCTCGGCGCCGCCCGCGGGGTCGTAGACCCGGCTCATCCGGATCCGCCGGAAGCCGTCCTCCCAGGGGTCCTCGTCCTCGCTCAGCAGGGTGCCGGCGTCGACCAGGGAGAAGCCGACGTCGTCGCTGCGCACGGCCCGCAGCGCGGCCCACTCCTGCTGGTCGCAGACGTCGTCGCACCGGGTCAGCTCGATCACGCCGCTGGCGTGGTTCTCCAGCGGCGCGCGGGCGACGGCGTCGAAGTCCATGCAGAGGTAGAGGACGCTCGCGATCTCGTCGGTGGAGCGCACGCACTGCCACCCCTCGGGCACCCGGAACGGGAACGGCAGGCCGGCGAGGCGCAGCTCGGTGGTCGCCTCGTCCTCGCCGAACTGCTCGCCGCCGAGCCCGGGACCGGTCGCGAGCGGCTGCTGCGGGACGCCCTCGCCGGCGGCGCTGTCGCTCGGGGCGGGCGACCCGCTGGGCCCGCTCGGCCCGTCGCCCGACCCGCTCGGCGACGGCGACGGACCCGACTCGGTGCCGCTCGGCGAGGGGGACGGCGACGGCGCCGGCGACCCGGTCGTCGTCGTGGACGGACCGGGTTCGTCGCCACCGCCGGCCGACGGCCAGCAGGCGGCGAGCAGCAGGAGCAGCAGCACGACCAGCACGGCGGCGGCGACCCACCACCACCGGCGGCGCGACGGCGCGGCGGCGGGCGGCGCGGCGCTCGTCCGGAGCACCTGGGAACCCCTGCTCCTCGTCGGTCCCG
>NZ_BAAHAF010000081.1:0-94797 GCF_054777815.1 Angustibacter speluncae
GCCCGGATGGGCACCACCCTGGTGACCGCCGTCCGCGCGGGCGACGGGCGGCTGCACGTCGCGAGCGCCGGCGACAGCCGCGCCTACTGGCTCGACGCCGACGGCCTGCGGCAGGTGACCACCGACGACAACGAGGCCGAGCACCTCGTGCGGGCCGGCGTCATCAGCCGCCTGGCCGCGCGCTCGCACCCCGGCCAGTACGTGCTCACCAACTGCCTGGTGGCGAACCACGCCTCGGTCGAGGTGCAGGAGCACGCGCTCGAGGGGTCCGGACGCCTGCTGCTGTGCACCGACGGGCTGTCGAGCGAGGTCGACGACGACGAGATCGCCCGGCTCCTGGGTGACCCCAGCGCCGACGACGCCGCCGACGCCCTCGTGCAGGCGGCCCTCGACGGCGGCGGCTCCGACAACGTCACCGTCGTGGTCGTCGACCTCCCCTGATCCCCCTGTTCGTCCACCACGTTCAGTTGGTGATCGCCTACCGAACGTGGCGTGCGAGCCCCGTGAAGTGGCAGGTCGCCTCGCCAAGACGCAGTGGACGTCCTGGCAGCTCAGCGCCGTCCGGCGCGGGCGAGCCCCTCCTCCACGGCGGCGACCAGACGCGGCCGCAGCTCGGCGGGGTCGATGACGGCGTCGACCGACCCGACCTCGACGGCGCGGTGGATGCTGTGCACCCGGTCGAACTCGGACGCGACCTCGCCGAGCTTCTCGGTGCGCACGGCCTGCCGCAGCTCGGCCAGCTCGCCGACGAGCGCCGCGCGCTGCGGCCCGCTCGCGCCCTGCACCTGCTCCTCGAGCGAGCGCACGCGCGGGTCGGCCGCCGTCCGGTTGTCGACCTCGCCCGCGAACACCACGGCCGCCGCCGGGGCGCCGCCGATCACGGACGCGTACGACCCCTCGACCGCGAGCACGGTCATGTTGTCGTTCAGCGTCTTCGAGAACACGACGAACGCGCCGCCGTGGTAGCGCGACACCACGCAGAACACGATCGGCCCGGCGAAGTTGACGATGGCGCGGCCGATCTCGGCGCCGTACTCGAGCTGCAGGTTGCGCATCGAGTCCGGTGACCCGTCGAACCCGGACAGGTTCGCCAGCACCACGAGCGGACGGTTGCCGCTGGCCGCGTTGATCGCCCGCGCCGTCTTCTTCGACGACCGCGGGAACAGCGTGCCGGCCGTCCAGGTGTCGGGGCCGTCGCTCGGCGGGAACCCGCGCCGGGGCACCGGGCGCGACTCGATGCCGAGCAGGCACACCGGGAACCCGCCGAGGTGCGCGTCCTGCACCACCGAGGTCTCGGCGTCGGCCATGCCCGCCCAGCGCTCCAGCACCGGGTGGTCCTGGTCGCTGACCGCGCGCATCAGGGTGCGGATGTCGAACGCCTTCTTGCGGTCCGGGTTGGCCGTGGCCGAGAAGATGTCGCCGACGCGGGTGAAGTCGCTGCCCTCGACCTGGTGCGGGAAGTCGCTGACGTCGCGGTCGACGGGGTCGTCGGACGCCGCCCGTCGCACGCCGACGTCGCCCGGCGCGACGTAGGTGTGGTCGTAGTGGGCGGCGAGCACGTCGCAGGCCGCCCCGAGGTCGGGCGCCCAGTACTGCGCCTGGCCGTTCGGGCCCATCACCCGGTCGTACCCGCCGATGCCGAAGTTGTCCTCGGCCGAGACGCCGCCGGAGAAGTCCAGCGACTGCTTGCCGGTGAGCACCATCGCGCTGTCGGGCGTCATGACCAGCACGCCCTTGGTGTGCATGAGCATCGTCGCCTCGGCGTTCCAGTACGGCTGCGCCCCGACGTTGATGCCCGCGACCACGACGTTGATCTCGCGCCCGGCCTGGGTGAACGTGATGATGCGGCGCAGGGCGCGGGCGACCCAGTCCATGTTCTCGGTGCCCGAGTCCATCGAGATGCGGGCGCCCGCGGACAGCGCGAACCACTCGACGGGGACGTCCATCTGCTCGGCGAGGTCGAGTGCGGCGCAGATGCGGGAGCACTCGGCCTCGGACACCGCACCGAGGGCGCGCGTCGGGTCGCCGAGCAGCACGACGCGCGTGACGCCCTGCGGGTGCAGGTCGGTGGGCGTCGTCGCCACACCGACGACCACGCCGGCCTTGTTGCCGCCGGGTGCCCGGTCGACGGGCACGAGGCGCCCTGTGTCGTCGAGGTCGTGCTCGGTGAACGAACCGCCCTCCCCTGCGAGCCGCTCGACCAGCTCGTACGGGTACACCGTGCCGCGGCGACGCGAGCGGGTGACCTTCTGCGCGTAGCCGTCGAGCGGCTCGAGCCGCTCCGTCGGCGGGCCGGTCACCTCGGCGACCACGCCCTGGCCGGGACGGTGGCTGAACCGTGCGGAGACGGCGTGCACCGAGCCGTCGGGCGCCTGCACCCGTCCCTGCGCGGCGACCTCCTCGATGCCGCGGCCGGAGGTCAGTGGCGAGATGGTGCCCTTGAGCGCGGTCAGCTGCTCCAGCGGTGCGTCGATGAGCGGCCACACGTGCAGCCACACGTGGTTGGTGTCGAGACGCGCTCCGGCCGAACCCATCGACGCGCGAGCGCGCCGGATGGCCTCGAGGCACGAGGCGATCGCGCGCTCGACGTGGGGCAGGCCGGTGACGACGCCGTCGGCGTCGCGCAGCACGGCCAGCTCGCGCACCTGCGCGGTCGCGACGAGCCGCTGGTCGGACGGGTTGCCGGGCGCGACGCAGTGGTAGAGCAGGACGTCCTCGGGGGCGTCGAGGCGGGTGACCTCGAAGTTGCGCAGCCGCCACAGGTCGAGCCGGCGGGCGACCATCGGGTGCACGCCGCGCACCAGGGTGTCCTCGACCACGCCGCGGGTCGGGTCGTCGTCCTCGGCGCCGTAGGCCTCGGGCCGGAACGTCACGTACTGCACCGGCCGGTCGCCGCCGGGGCACACGCCGACGACCACGCGCCGGCTGGTGGTCGCGAACGCGTTGCGCGACAGCGCCTCTGCCAGACCTGCCGACACCTGGTCGGCCGAGTCCGGTGCCTGCGGCCAGTGCAGGTAGAGGTCGACGACGGTCTCGGTGCTCGGCGGCACGGTCTCGAGCTGGGCACCGATCAGGGCGTCCAGCGAGCCGTCGGCGAGGTCGTCCATCTGCCCGACCGTCGACACCAGCAGCGTCGGACGCCCGTCGAGCACGTAGTCGGCCACGACGACGGGGCGTCCCTCGGGCAGCGCGTCGGTGCGCTCGTCGGACTGCAGCACCTGCACCACGCCGAGCTCGTGCTCGCGGTAGTGCCGGCGGGCCAGCACCTCGAGCATCGGCTCGCGGCGGGGGGTGCCCCGCTCGAGCCGGCGGGCGAGGAACCCGACGATGCGCTCGGGGATGGCGACCAGCGCGTCGATGCGCTCGGCGCGGTCGGGCTGGTCGTCGGAGTCGGCGAGGGCGTCGAGCTCGGGTCCGACCTGCGCCATGACGCGTGCACGCGCCTCGTCGACCGCGGGCTGGTCGAACCACCGGAACCGCGCGCTGCGGGCGAGGTCGCCGATCAGCGGCTGGCGCAGCTGGGTCGCGACGACGAGGCGGTCGAGGACGTCGTGCGCGCGGCCGGCGAGGTCGCCGGTGGGCGCGGGCGTGCGCAGCCACTCCTGCAGCACGGCGGTGATGACGCCGACGTGCTGGCCCTGCTGCTGCTGGGCGAGGAAGAGCCGGTACACGGCCTCCTCGAGCACGGGCGTGCGGTCGAGCTCGTTGACGCCGTAGTGCGTCAGCGCTCGGACGAGCCTGCGCTGGAACGCCTCCGGCAGCTGCTGGCGGTCGACGTCGAGGCTCTGCAGGTAGGAGTGGAAGTGCTCGCGCGGGCTGTGCACGCGCTCGTCGGCGCCGTCGTCGTCGTGCTCGGGACGGTTGCGCGTCAGCTCGGCGACGTCAGCGAACACCTCGAGCACCGCGAGCTCGGCAGCCAGCCGGTCGCCGTCGCCCTCCCCCGCGCGGCCCTCGGCGACGGCGAGCAGGTCGGCGACCGCGCGCTGGGAGTCGGCGGGCGGCAGGTCGAACCCGAGCAGCATGCCGCGCAGGTCGCGCAGCGAGCGGGTGCGTCGCGCCTCGGGGTCGAGCGCCGGCAGCGCGCGCAGCTCGACGGCCGCAGCCGAGTCGGTGGCCGCCGCGGCCTCGTCGCCGTCGGTGAGCGGCTCGAGCCGCAGCAGCGGCGCGCCGGTCTCGACCTGGCGACCGGTGGTCACGTGCAGCTCGCGCACCCGCGACCGCGACGGCGCCGAGAGCACCGTCTCCATCTTCATCGACTCGAGGACGAGGATGCGCGCGCCGGCCTCGACCTCGTCACCGACGGCGACGGGCGTGGCGACGACCAGAGCCGGTGCGGGAGAACGCACCACGCCGCCTTCGTCACGGGTGACCCGGTGGGTCACGCCGTCGACGTCGACGCTGTGCACCGTGCCGTGGGTCGCCGCCACGACCCGGTGGGTCGTCCCGCCCACGGTGACGCGCGAGGCGAACCCGCCGAGCCGCTCGACCTCGACGTCGAGGGCGTCCGAGCCGTCGGGGTGCAGCGAGACCCGGTACCGCTCGGGCGAGACCTGCGCGACCGTGACGCGCTGGGACTGCCCGCGCAGCGCGAGGTCGACCGGACGGCCGGGCTGGTGCCGGGCCTGCGGGCGTCCGCCGTGCGCGGTCTCGAAGAAGTGCTGCCGCTCGACGGCCTCCTCGTCCTCGTACGCCTCGATCGCGGCGACGACCAGCGCGACACCCGCGTGGGCGTGCGCGACGAGGCGACCGGTGGTGCGGACGCGGTCGATCCACCCCGTGTCCGCGGTGCCGTCGACCACCTCGGGCTGGTCGAGCAGGTCGAGCAGGAAGCTCTTGTTCGTCGCGCCGCCCTCGATGACGACGTGGGTGTCGGCGAGGGCGCGCCGCAACCGGGCCAGCGCCTCGTCGCGGTCGCGGCCGTAGGCGATGACCTTGGCGATCATCGAGTCGAAGTCGGCCGGGATGGTGTCGCCCTCACCGAGCCCGGTGTCGACCCGGATGCCGGGGCCGGCGGGCAGACGCAGCAGCTCGACCCGTCCGGGCGCCGGCGCGAAGTCGCGGTCGGGGTCCTCGGCGTTGAGCCGGGCCTCGACGGCGTGGCCCGACTCCGGCGGCGGCGGTCCCTCGAGCCGTCCGCCGGACGCCACGTGCAGCTGCGCCTTCACCAGGTCGACGCCCGTGGTGAGCTCGGTGATCGGGTGCTCGACCTGGAGCCGGGTGTTCACCTCGAGGAACGCGAGCGTCCCGTCGCCCGGGTGGTAGAGGAACTCGACTGTGGCGGCGCCGCGGTAGCCGACCCGCACGGCGAGCCGCTCGGCCGACTCCTTGAGCCGCTGCACGTCGGCCGGCTTCAGCGCGACCGACGACGACTCCTCGATCACCTTCTGGTTGCGCCGCTGCACCGAGCAGTCGCGCACGCCGAGCGCCCAGGCGGTCTCGCCGTCGCTGATGACCTGCACCTCGACGTGGCGGGCGCCGGTGACGAGCCGCTCCAGGAACACCACGCCGCTGCCGAACGCGCGCTCGGCCTCGTCGCGGGTGCGCTCGTAGGCGTCCGCGAGCTCGCCGTCGGTGGTGACGACGCGGATGCCGCGCCCTCCTCCGCCCGCGGTGGCCTTGAGCATCAGCGGGTAGCCGATCGCGGCGGCGTGCTCGGTGGCGGACTCGAGGGTGTCGACCGGGCCGCGTGACCACGGCGCGACCGGCACGCCGACCTCCTCGGCGAGCAGCTTGGCGCCGATCTTGTCGCCGAGCAGCCGCATCGCCTCGGCGCTCGGGCCGATGAACGTGACGCCCAGCCGGTCGCACAGCTCGGCGAAGGCCGGGTCCTCGGCGACGAAGCCCCAGCCCACCCACGCCGCCTCGGCGCGGGTCGCGACGAGCGCACGCTCGAGCGCGGCGTGGTCGAGGTACGGCCGGGCGGACGCCGGACCGAGGTCGTACGCCTCGTCGGCCTCGCGCACGAAGCGGGCCGTGCGCTCGGCCTCGGTGTGCAGGGCGATCGTGACGAGCCGCGGCTCCCCGGGGCCGCGCGCGGCGTTCACCTCGCGCACCGCGTTCACCAGCCGCATCGCCGACTCGCCGCGGTTGACCACCGCGATCCGCGAGAACGAGGTGGTGCTCGCCGAGGGCGTGCGGGGGCCGGCGTCGGTGCTGGTCACGCCCCGACCCTAGTGACCGGGAGGGCCCGGATCACCTCAGGGACGGGTACTGGTCAGTAGGGTCGCGGACGCCGTCCGGGGGCGTCGGGTCCGAAGTCCGGCAGCCGCGCCTCGACGCCAGCGAGCAGCCAGCGAACGCGGTCGCCGACCCAGCCGTCGGCCGTGCGCTGCACCTCCCGGAGACGCTCGTGCAGGCCGTCGTCCCACACGGACGCCGCGAGCAGGGCGGTCGGTCCGAGAAGACCCTGGCGAGGGTGCCGTGCTCGGTGCACCACGTGGTCGCGAGCACGTCGCCGCTGCTCCTCTTCGAGCTCGCGGTGGGCGAGCGTGCGCAGCACCGGCGCCATCGCGTACCCGGACCGGTGGCACCAGGGATCGGCCTCGAGGAACGACAACGCCTCACCCGCGTCACCGCAGCGAGCGGCGTCGCCGAACTGCCTGCGCCATCTGTGCGTCATGTGGATGGAGTGCCCGACGTCCCCGGTGGCATACCGACGGCGCACCTGGGCGGCCTGCGCGTCGACCTCCGCCGCGAGGCCGGTCAGGGGCGGTACCGGGTCGGAACCTGGCGGGCGGAGGCGCATCCAGACGTACTCGACGGGCTGGCCCTGGTTGTACTCGCGCTCCTCGTCGGCCGTGACGCGCGCGAAGCCGGCCGCGGCGTAGGCCCGGATCGCCGTCGCGTTGTCGGGCACCACCCGCAGCGCCACCGACGGCTTGTGGCGCTGCGCGACCTCGGCGAGGGCCAGGACGAGGGCCCGACCGACGCCGCGGCCGCGGTGCTCCGGCGCGACCAGCACGCGCGCCACCTCGGCGTCGTCCTCGCCGTCCTCGAGCCAGACCTGGCCGAAGCCGACCGGCTCGCCGTCGACGCGGGCGACGAAGGTGAGCGAGTCGTCCTCGTCGGCCCAGCCGAGCACCGCCTCCGGCGGCACCGGGACGGTGTCGCGCGACACCCACCGGCGCACCTCGTCGGCGGTCGACGCCCATGACGGCACCAGCGCCGCGTGCGCCGCCTCGAAGGGGACGAGCTCGAGGTCCACGTCAGCCGCGGGTGACCTCGAAGTGCTCGACCCGCTCCGCCCTCGGCGCCAGCAGGTACTCGTCGTCGTCCGGGTAGTACCGCGCGACGTCGACCGGCTCGCCGGCGAACGCCACGACCGAGCCGAGGTCGTCCCACCACGACACCGTGACGACCTCCGACGTGCCGTCGCCCAGGTCGCGGGTGAGCAGCTGCACGCCGCGGTTGCCCGGCGTCTCGGCGTAGTGCTGCAGCCCGGTGCGGTCGAGCACCTCGACGTACTCGGCGAGCTTCGCCGTGCGCACCCGTCCCCGCCACATCCGCGTGATCATGCGGCGACGCTAGCCCCGGGCCACGACACCCGTCGACGGGGAAGATCGGGGAAGTTCCAGCACCCCTGCGGAGCCGGACCTTCCCCGGTCTCACCGCGTGGCCGTGCCCGCGGCCTCGGCGCGCAGGTCGATCTCGTCGCGGTACCAGCCGATCTTGTCCTGCAGCCGCTCGCGCCAGCCCTGCAGCTCGGCGATCTGGCGCTCGACGACGGCCTCGTGCTCCTGCAGCAGGGCGACCCGCTCGGGAAGCGTCGTCTCGTCCGTCGACAGCTCGGCGAAGCGACGCAGCTGCGCGATCGGCATGCCCGTGTCGCGCAGGCACCGCAGGAACGCGAGCCGGCCGAGGTCGTCGTCGGTGTAGCGCCGCTGCCCGCCGGTCGTGCGGTCGACGGCCGGGAGGATGCCCTCGCGCTCGTAGTACCGCAGCGTGTCGATGCTGAAACCGGACCGCTCGGCGGCCTCGGCCGGGGTGTAGGTGGCCATGTCGCCATCCTGCCCCTTGACCTGGAGCGTGCTCCAGGTCGTTGGCTGGTCGGCATGACGACTCCCCTGGTGCTCGGCGCGATGATGTTCGGGACGCGGATCGACGAGGCGACCTCGTTCGCCGTCCTCGACCGGTTCGTGGAGCGAGGCGGCACGTGGATCGACACGGCCGACTGCTACGCGTTCTGGGCGAGCGACGACGGTCGCGGTGGCGACAGCGAGCGGCTGCTCGGACGCTGGTTCGCCGCCCGGCCGGACGTCCGCGATCAGGTGCGGCTGGCGACCAAGGTCGGCGCCGAACCGCTCGAGCCGGGCTCGTGGCCGGCGCGACGCGAGGGGCTGTCGGCGGACACGGTGCGGGAGGCGTTCGCCGGCAGCCTGGAGCGGCTCGGTGTCGACCGGGTCGATCTGCTCTGGCTGCACCAGGAGGACCGGGGCGTCCCGGTCGAGGAGACGGTGGACGCGCTCGGCTCGCTCGGCGCCGCGGTCGACCGGTTCGGCGCGTCGAACCACCCGGCCTGGCGGGTGGAGCGGGCGCGCGCCCACGCGGCGGCCCGCGGGATCCGCCCGATCGACGCCTACCAGCTCAACCTCAGCTACCTGCGCCCCCGTCCCGGCACCCTCGCCCCCGGCGTCGTGCACCGGTTCGGTCACGCGAGCGAGGAGCAGCTCGACCACGCCCGCGAGCACGGCATGGACGTCTGGGCGTACACACCGCTGCTGACCGGGGCGTACGACGACGCGGCGAAGGACGTGCCCGAGGTCTTCGACCACCCCGGGAACGACCGGCGGCTCGAGGCGCTCGGACGCGTGGCCGACGACCTCGGCGCGACGCGGGGCCAGGTGGTGCTGGCCTGGCTCGTCACCCACGGCGTGACGCCGATGCTCGGCGGGTCGAAGGTGCACCAGCTCGACGAGGCGCTCGACGGCGTCGCGCTCGAGCTGTCCGACGAGCACCGCGAGCTGCTCGACGCGGTCGACCGCCCGGACGAGGTGGCGTCGCCGGTCGCGCGCCCTTGAGCGCGTGGCGCCGTCCCCGCGGTCCATCATGGACGCGTGCGCGACGCCTTCGAGTACGACAACACCAGCCCCCGCCCCACCGGGCCGGCGCTGCGGGTGATGTCGACGGTGCTGCCGGGCGTGCGGAGCGTCCAGCACCAGGTCGGGCCGTACGCGGCCGCGTGGCGCGAGGCGAACGCACGCGCGCTCACCCAGGACCTGCCGCTCTGGGTCGCGCTCGGCGACTCGATGACGCAGGGCATCGGGGCGTCCGACCCGCAGCAGGGCTGGGTCGGCCAGCTGCGCGACCGGTGGGCGGCGGACGGGCGGCCTTACCGGGTCGTCAACCTCGCCGTCACCGGCGCCCGGGTGCAGGACGCCCTCGACCGCCAGCTGCCCGCGGTGCGCCGGCTCGAGCTGCTCGGGCACGTGCCAGCCCTCGTCACGGTGCTCATCGGGTCGAACGACATCGTATCGCGCCGACTGCGTCCCGGCGTCGAGCAGCGCTTCGCCGCGCTGCTCGACCGCCTGCCACCGGGCGCGGTCATCGGCAACCTGCCCAACCCGCACACCGAGGTGGTCCGCATGGACGCCGAGCTGCGCCGCCGCGACGCCGAGGGCTCGCTGCGGCTGGCCGACTTCCGGCGGGAGGGACCGAGGACGTGGATCGGCCTGCTCTCGCCCGACTGGTTCCACCCGAACGACCGCGGCTACGCGCGGATGGCCGACGTCGTCGACGCCGCCGTCCGCTCCTGACCCCGCCCGCGGTCAGCGGTTGTAGCGGTCCAGGATGTCCTGGCCCTCCCCCGTCAGCCGCCCGCCGAGGTCCTCCAGCGAGATCTGGTCCGAGAAGTACTCCTGCAGCGCCGGGTTCGCGACCTTCGACTTCCACTCCTCGAACCCCTTCACCTGCTGGAACGGTGCCATCTGCAGGTCGTCGGCGGTCGAGGCGGCCACGTCCCAGCCGAGCTCCGGGGTGTTCAACTCCTCGGCCTGGGTGGCCTCCTGGCTCGTCGGCAGCAGCCAGTCGCCGGCCGCGAGCTTCACCTGGTTCTCGGCGTTCAGCGCGTACTCGATGAAGGCCACGGCCTCCTCCGGGTGCTCGCTGTCGGCCGAGACCGACAGGGTCTGCGACACGGCGCCCTGGGTCTGGCTCGTGCCCTCGAGCGGCGGGAGGGTCACCCACTCGAAGCCCTCGGGCGCCTGCTCCTGGATCTGCTGGCGCACCCAGATCGCTCCCGGCAGCGTCGCGTACTGGCCGGCGAAGAAGCCGGGCAGCGCGTCGGCGGACGACAGCCCGACCGCCTCGGGCGAGGCGCTCCTGTCGGTGTAGACCATCTCGTGGATGCGTCGCGGCACCTCGCCCTCGGCGTCGCCGAACACCGCGGTCGAGACGCCGTCCTCGGTCTCGAAGTACGCGCCGTCGTAACCCATCGACAGGTTGAGCACCCGGTTCGCAGGCGACTTCAGCGGGAAGGCCGTGCCGTACACGCCCTCGCCGGTGAGCTGCTGCGAGACGTCGGCGAACTCGTCCCACGTCCAGGGGTCGTCGATCGTCGGCAGCTCGACGCCCGCGGCGTCGAAGAGCGTCTTGTTCGCGAAGATCACCTGCGACTCCTGCAGGAACGGGACGCCGGTGACGGCGTCGTCGTAGGTGACGGTGTCCCAGGCCCCCTCCCGGATGTCGCCCTTGATCTCGTCGGACAGGTAGTCGTCGAGGTCGAGCACCGAACCGCGCTCGTGGAAGTCGCGCAGCGGCCCCGACTCGTAGTGGAAGACGTCGGGCGCCGTGCCGCCCTCGAACGCGGTGAGCAGCTGGTCGTTCACCGAGTTCCAGTCGCCCTGGACGAGCTCGACCTGCACGTCCGGGTTCTCCGCGTTCCAGGCGTCGACGATCTCCTTGGTCGACGCGACCGCGTCGGTCTGGAACGCCAGGCTCTGGAACTCCAGCGTGATCGGCTCGCCGTCGGCGGGCGCGTCACCGGAGTCGCCCGCCGAGTCGCCCCGGGCGCACCCGGACGCCAGCAGCGTCGCGGCGGCCAGGACGGCCACGGTCGCGGTGCGTCGTGCTCTCATCGTTCCTCCTGTGGTGGTGCGGGTCGCGATCACGACTTCACGGCGCCGCCGAGCAGGCCGCCGACGAGGCGGCGCTGGATGGCGGCGAAGAACAGCAGGCTCGGGACGGTGGCCACGAGCGAGGCGGCGGCGAGCGGTCCGAGCCGCGCGACCCCCTCGGCGCCGATGAACTTCACCAGCGTCAGCGACAGCGTGGCCAGGTCGGGGTCCTTGATCAGCACGAGGGCGAAGAAGAACTCGTTCCAGGCGTTCACGAACGCGAACATCGCGGCGGCGACGATGCCGGGGGCGAGCAGCGGCGCCACGACCGACCGCAGCGTGCGCCAGCGGGTCGCGCCGTCCATCGCCGCCGCCTCCTCCAGCTCGAGCGGGATCGAGGCGACGTACGAGCGGATCATCCACAGCGCGAACGGCATCGACCACACCACGTAGACCAGGACGAGGCCGAGGTGGGTGTCGTACAGGCCGGCGTCCCGGGCGAGCAGGAACAGCGGGATGATCACGAGGATGAACGGGAAGATCTGCGACAGCAGCACCCACACCATCGCGGCGGTGCTCACCACCGACCGGTACCGCGCCATCACGTAGGCGGCGGGCACCGACAGCACGACGGTGATGAGCGCGGACGTGCCCGCCACGACCAGGCTGTTCGACATCGACTGCAGGATCGGCTGCTCGCGGAACGCGTCGACGAAGTTCTGCAGCGTCGGGTCGAGCGGGATGACGGTGGGGTCGATGCGCGCGATCTCCGGCGGCGTCTTCAGCGCCGTCGACAGCAGCCACAGCAGCGGAAGCGCGAGGAACGCCAGGTAGACCAGCAGCGCGGCGTACTGGCCGGTGCGGGCGATCGGCGAGGTCCTCACGACGGGTTCGCCTCCTTGAGCCTGCGGCGCAGCCACACCGCGACGAAGGCGGCGATGACGAGCACCATCACGTTGCCGAGCGCGGCGGCGTACCCGTAGTTGCCGTAGCGGAACGCCTCCTCGTAGGCGAACAGCAGCGGCAGGCGCGTCGTCCCGCCGGGTCCGCCCTGGGTCAGGACGTAGACCAGCCCGAACGAGTTGAAGTTCCAGACGAAGTCGAGCGTGGTCATCGCCGCGACCACCGGGAGGATGTGGTGCCACGTGACCGCGCGGAAGCGGCGCCAGGCGCCCGCGCCGTCGACGGCGGCCGCCTCGTGCAGCTCCTTCGGCACCGACTGCAGGGCGGCGAGCAGCACCACCGTGGTCTGGGGCATGCCCGCCCACACGCCGACCACGATGACGGCGGGCAGGGCGAGCGAGAACGACGCGAGCCAGTCGACGTTGGTGTCGATCACGCCGAGGTCGCGCAGCGAGGCGTTGAGGATGCCGGCGTTCGGGTGGTAGACGAGCCGCCACATGATGCCGATGACGACGGGGGGCATGGCCCACGGCACGATCGCGAGCGTGCGCGCCAGCCAGCGCAGCCGCAGCTGCTCGTTCAGCAGCAGCGCGAGCCCGAGGCTGGCGAGGAACTGCAGCACCGTCACCGCGAACGCCCAGACCAGGCCGACGCGGAACGACTGCCAGAAGTAGGAGTCGCCGAGCAGCTGGGCGTAGTTGTCGAACCAGGTGACCGTCGTCACGACGTTCCGACCGGCGCGCGCGTCGGTGAAGCCGAGCAGGATGCCCTGCACCAGCGGGTAGACGCTGAACACCAGCACCGGCAGCAGCGCGGGCAGCGCCAGGGCCAGCCCTGCGCGGTCGAGCCCGAGGAACGTGCGGTCGCGGCGCGGGGTGCGCGGTGCCCGCCGCGGCGGCGGGTCGGCGGCCGGGAGCGCGGTCGACGGTGCCGACGTGCTCACGCGACCACCCCCTGTCCGACGCCCTCGTCGTGCCCGTCCCGCCCGGAACGGGTCGTAGGAGTGCATTGCACACCGATCGACCTGTCAAGCCGAGTACCACCGCGCACCGACCCTGACATCCGTCACGGTCGGGTCGTGACGACGGGCCGAGGCGGTCGGACGCCCTCGCGGCCAGGCTCGTGCCATGACCGATCGAGCGAACCTCCCGGCGGTGCGGCTGACCGGGGTGACCAAGGACTTCGGCGACGTCCGGGCCGTGCGCGGCATCGACCTGTCGCTCTCCCAGGGCGAGGTCGTCGCCTTCCTCGGGCCGAACGGCGCGGGCAAGACCACCACCATCGACATGGTGCTCGGCCTGTCCCGGCCGACCACCGGCACGGTCGAGGTGCTGGGGATGGACCCGCGTCAGGCGGTGGCGCGCGGCCTGGTCGCGGCCGTCATGCAGACCGGCGGCCTGCTCAAGGACCTCACCGTCCGCGAGACCGTCGCGTACACGGCGAGCCTGTTCGCCGACACCGCCGACGTCGACGAGGTGCTCGCCGCGGCCGGCATCACCGGGATCGCCGACCGCAGGGTCGGACGCTGCTCCGGCGGCGAGCAGCAGCGGCTCCGCTTCGCGATGGCGCTGCTGCCCGACCCGATGCTGCTGCTGCTCGACGAGCCGACCACCGGCATGGACGTCGAGGGCCGGCGCGGCTTCTGGTCGGCCATCCGGCGCGACGCGCAGCGAGGGCGCACGGTGCTCTTCGCGACGCACTACCTGGAGGAGGCCGACCAGTACGCCGACCGCATCGTGCTGGTGAGCGAGGGCCGGGTCGTCGCCGACGGCACCGGCAGCCAGGTGAAGTCCCTGGCGTCGGGGCGCACCGTCCGCGCCACCGTCGGCCCCGGTCTCGACACCGACCGCGTAGCCGCTCTCGGCGGGGTCGACGGCGTCGAGCTGCGCGGCGACCAGCTGTACGTGCACGCCCGCAACAGCGACGACGTCGCGCGGTACCTGCTCACCGAGGCGGGCGCCCACGACCTGGAGATCACCGCGCACGGCCTGGAGGACGCGTTCCTCAGCCTCACCGGGCACCACCACGCGTCCGGCGTCGCCGACCTGACCACCGGCACCACCGACCGCGAGGGAGCACGCGCATGAGCACCGTCACCGCCGACCCCACCACACGCCGGGTCCCCCGGTTCGGCGGCCTGAACACGACGCTGCTGCGGATCGAGCTGCTGCGGATGCTGCGCAACCGCCGCACGATCGTCTTCACGCTCGTCTTCCCGACGGCGATGTTCTTCGTCTTCGGCTCCGGCGGGGACGGCGACCAGCCGCTCGGCCCGGGAACCGCTGCAGGCGCGAACGTCTCGGCCTTCATCATGGTCTCGATGGCGCTGTACGGCGGCGCCCTGATCGCCGCCTCGGGCGGCGCGATGGTCGCGCTGGAGCGGGCGCAGGGGTGGTCGCGCCAGCTGCGGCTCACCCCGCTGCACCCGGTCGTCTACGTCGCGGTCAAGGCGGCGGTCGCGTTCGCGATGGCCGTCGTCGCGGTCGGCGTCGTGAACCTGGTCGGGGCGCTCGACGGGAAGCCGCAGATGCCGGCGAGCACCTGGGCGTGGTGCCTGCTCACGACGCTGGTGTGCACCGTCAGCTTCGCCGCGCTGGGGGTGTTCGTCGGCTACCTCGTGCCGGGCGAGAACGTGATGCAGGTGCTCGGCCCCGGACTGGCGCTGCTGTCCTTCCTGGGCGGTCTGTTCATCCCGCTCTCCCAATACGCCCCCGTCGTGCGCGACATCGCCTACTGGACACCGATGTACGGCGTCGCCGAGGTCGCCCGCGCTCCCCTGACCCACGAGCTGCCCTGGTACGCCGTCGTCAACGCCGTCGCCTGGCTGGCCGTGTTCGTCGCCGGCGCCGCGTGGCGGATGACCAGGGACACGGCCCGCGTCTGAGCGCGGGTGGGTAGCGTCGGCGCCGTGAGCACCGCGACCCCCGTCGGACGGGCGTCGAGCGGCCGGACCCCGCAGGTCGGGTTCGGCCGCTGGGGGCTGCTCTGGATCGCGGTGTGGACGTTCTTCCTGCTCGAGCCGCTCGAGGCGGGGTGGGAGCGGCGGGACACGGTGGGCGGCTGGGTCGGCATCGCGGCCACCGTCGTCTTCGGTGCCTGGTACGTCGCGGTGTTCGCGCACCAGCGGGTGCGCAACCGGCGTCCGCCGGCGTCGCTGACGCCGTGGCAGCCGCTCGCGGCGATCGCGCTGGCCGCCGTCCTGGCGGTGGTCGTCTGCCTGGCGGTCGGGCAGCACGGGACGGCCACCGCCGTGTACGTGTGCGTGCTGTGCATCATGACGCTGCGCCCGCCGCTGTCGGTGGTGCTCACCGCGCTCGTCACCGCCACCACCTACGGTGCGGGTCTGCTCGTCCCGGGCTGGACGCGCGACAACACGCTGCTGCTGTCGATGCTCACGGCGTCCGCCGCGGTGTTCGGCATCACGCAGATGATCCGGTCGAACATCGCGCTGCGGGAGGCGAACGAGGAGAACCAGCGGCTCGCCGTCAGCGAGGAGCGCAACCGGTTCGCCCGCGACCTGCACGACATCCTCGGTCACTCCCTCACCGTCATCACGGTCAAGGCGGAGCTCGCCGGTCGGCTGCTCGAGCTCGACCCGGGGCGCGCCCGCGCCGAGGTCGCCGATCTCGAGCGGCTCTCGCGGGACGCCCTGGCCGACGTGCGCCGCGCGGTCGACGGGTACCGCGAGCTGACGCTGCCGGGCGAGCTCAGCCGCGCCCGGATCGCGTTGCGGGCGGCCGAGATCGAGGCCGACCTGCCCGGCTCGACCGACGAGGTGCCGGGCGAGCTGCGCGAGCTCTTCGCGTGGACGGTGCGCGAGGGCGTCACGAACGTGGTGCGCCACAGCGGTGCCACCCGGTGCACCGTGCGACTCACTGCCCGCACGGCCGAGGTCGCCGACGACGGCCGCGGCTGCGACGGCACCCGGGTCGGCAGCGGGCTCGTGGGGCTGCGCGAGCGGGCCTCGGCCCTGCAGGCGACGGTCGTGACGACGTCGGGCACCCCGTCCGGCTTCACGCTGCGGGTGGTGGCACCGTGACGATCCGGCTGCTGCTGGCCGACGACCAGGCGCTGGTCCGAGGTGCTCTCGCCGCGCTCCTCGACCTCGAGCGGGACCTCGAGGTCGTCGCCCAGGTGGGGCGCGGCGACGAGGTGGTCGCCGCGGCGCGCGAGCACCGTCCGGACGTCGCACTGCTCGACGTCGAGATGCCGGGCCTCGACGGCATCGCCGCCACCGCCGCGGTGAAGCAGGCGGTGCCGCAGGTGCGGGTGCTGGTCGTGACGACCTTCGGGCGCCCGGGGTACCTGCGTCGCGCCCTGCAGGCGGGCGCGAGCGGCTTCGTGGTCAAGGACACCCCCGCGTCCCAGCTGGCCGACGCCGTGCGGCGGGTGCACCAGGGGCTGCGGGTCGTCGACCCGGCCCTGGCCACCGACAGCCTGCTCACCGGCGAGTCGCCGCTGACCGCGCGCGAGACCGACGTGCTGCGGGCGGCGCGGGACGGCTCGCCGGTGGCCGGTATCGCCGCGCGGCTGTTCCTGTCCGAGGGCACCGTGCGCAACCACCTGTCGTCCGCGATCGGCAAGACCGGTGCGTCGAACCGCGCCGAGGCGGTGCTGGCGGCCGAGTCCAACGGGTGGCTCTGACTGTCGCGGTGCGGCGGGACGCTGCGAGACTGCGACCATGAGCGACTCGACGACGACGGGAACGGCGCAGATCGGCGTGGTGGGGCTGGCGGTGATGGGCGCGAACCTCGCGCGCAACCTGGCCCGGCACGGCCACACCGTCGCGGTCTACAACCGCACCTACGCCAAGACCGAGGCGCTGCTGGCCGACCACGGCTCCGACGGCGAGTTCGTGGCGTCCGAGCGGCTCGAGGACTTCGTGGCCTCGCTCGAGCAGCCCCGCCGGGTGATCGTCATGGTGAAGGCCGGTGCCGGCACCGACGCCGTGATCGACGAGCTGGCGCCGCTGCTCGAGGAGGGCGACATCCTCGTCGACGGCGGCAACGCCCACTTCGAGGACACCCGCCGCCGCGAGTCGGCGCTGCGCGAGCAGGGGCTGCACTTCGTCGGCGCCGGCATCTCCGGCGGCGAGGAGGGCGCGCTCAACGGCCCGAGCATCATGCCGGGCGGGTCGGCCGAGGCGTACGAGTCGCTCGGACCGCTGCTGGAGTCGATCGCCGCCGACGTCGACGGCGAGCCGTGCTGCACCCACATCGGGCCGGACGGCGCCGGGCACTTCGTGAAGATGGTGCACAACGGCATCGAGTACGCCGACATGCAGCTCATCGCCGAGTCGTACGACCTGCTGCGCGCCGCCGGCCTCGAGGTCGCCGAGATCGCCCAGGTGTTCCGCGAGTGGAACGAGGGCGACCTCGACTCCTTCCTGATCGAGATCACCGCGCGCGTGCTTGACCAGGTCGACGAGCGCACCGGCCGTCCGCTGGTCGACGTCATCGCCGACCGCGCCGAGCAGAAGGGCACCGGCCGCTGGACGGTGCAGATCGCGCTCGAGCTGGGCGTCCCGGTCAACACGATCGCCGAGTCGGTGTTCGCGCGGTCGACCTCCGGCCACACCGACCTGCGCAACGCGGCTCGCTCCACGCTGACCGGCCCCGACCGCGCGCTGGACGCCGGCGACCGGCAGGCGTTCGTCGACGCCGTCCGCGCCGCGCTCTGGTCGTCGAAGGTGGTGGCGTACGCCCAGGGGCTGGACCAGATCCGCGAGGCCGCCAAGACCTACGAGTGGGACGTCGACATCGCCGAGGTCGCCCGCATCTGGCGGGGCGGCTGCATCATCCGCGCCCGCCTGCTGGAGCGGATCCGGCAGGAGTACGCCGCCGACGACCTCCCCACCCTGCTCGTCGCGCCGAGCGTCGCCGAGGAGCTCGGCCGCTCGCAGGACGCCTGGCGCCGCGTGGTGGCCGCGGGCGTCGCGGCCGGCGTGCCGGTGCCGGGCTTCAGCGCCGCGCTGGCCTACTACGACACCGTGCGGGCCGAGCGGCTGCCGGCGTCGCTGATCCAGGGCCTGCGCGACCTGTTCGGCGCGCACACCTACGAGCGCGTCGACGCGCCGGGCAAGTTCCACCTCGACTGGTCCGGCGACCTGTCCGAGTCGGGCGGCGACATCGGCGAGCGCGAGGCGTCCCAGGGCACGACGCCCCCCGAGCGCACCTAGGGTCGAGCCCCTTCCCCGAATCGTCCGAGATCCGGGCCCGGAGCGCCCTCCTGCGCCCCGTCTCCCGGACGATTCGGGCCGCGGCTCGGGCTCAGCCGCCGCCGTAGCCGGCGAAGCGCTGGTCGACCTGCGAGGCGTCGCCCCGGAACCGCCCACGGTCGGTCTTGGCGGCCGGGCGGTGCGAGGCGGCCGCGGCGTCGCGACCCGCCGCCCGCCGGCGTTGCTCCCGCACGAGACCCGCCACGACGGCGCACACCACCAGCACGACGAGCCACCCGATCCAGTCCATCCCGCACCTCCGGCGTCGGCGGGCGCAGGTCCGCCTACCTGTATGACGGAACAAGAGGGTGCAGAGGTTCGGTCCCACGCTGCCTGAGGGGCCCCGTCGTGACGTGGGCTGGTCAGACGTCAGGGTCGAGGACCGCCGGCACATCCTCGACGGAGTCGTCGGAGAGCTTCGGCGCCGAGGGCACCCAGGCCTGCAGCGGCTGCAGCACCAGCGAGTAGAAGGACTCGACCGCATCGGTGACACTCGGGATGAACGCACCCTTCACACCCGAGCGCTTGGTGCCTAGCGGGTAGGTCCGGGACAGGACGAACCCGGCGACATCCTTCGTCTGACCCGCAAGCAGTGGCCCCGGTCCCTCTCGAAGATCCTTCAGCTGCTCGCACGTGGTCTCGGAGTGACGAGCGAACTGCACCTCGACGAGCACGTCGTCAGGCGCCTCTCGAAGCTGACGGAGGATCCACTGCACCCGCCGGTGACTGGTGCCCTCCTGCGGCGCCGCGACAGCGGTCCCGACCCGTACGCGGGTGGTGCGCAGGTCCGCCACGATGTCGAGCGCGCCGGCGGCGCCTGGTACGCGCAGAGTTGCCGGGAGACGGCCCTCGGTCGCGAGTCCGGTCACCAGATCCTGGCTCCGGCTGGCGGCGTCGACCCGGCTTCCTCGACGGGTTGGCTCGGTGACGGTGACGCCCAGGTCCGCCGACAGCCGCAGCATCAGGTGCCGGACCAACCGCTGCCACGAGTGAGCCACAGCAGGCACCTTGCGGTCCGACGGACGCAGGGTGCCCGCAGCCACGGCCTCGCGTACCGGGACCCACGACGCACCCATGTCGTCGAAGCCGGCAGCCCCGGACTTCGGGTGCTCGAGGTAGCGGATCAGCTCGGACAGGATCCAATGCTGGGTCGCGTCCGGCACGCCTTGGTGCTGATGGACCATTCGCGCCTCGTGCAGGACCTCGGCCCAAGACAGGTGGTGGAGCGCCACCTTCTTCAGCTTCCGCTGATCCACTACGACCGGATGGTCGCCCGCGGACGGTGCGATCTCGTTTGACAACGTGACCACCACGTCGAACCCCTGCGTCCGGGCGACGTCGACGTAGTTCTCGACCTGCTCGGCCCTGAGCTGACCGGTGCCGGTCTTGACCTCGAGCAGGGCCGTCCACCTGCGCTGCCCACGCACCACCCGCAGCACACCGTCGGGCACGACCTTGCCCTCGCCCTTGGCGAACTGGACCTCCAGGAAGGTCTCGACGTTCCCCGCCGGGGCACCGAGACGTGCACAGATCGCACGAGCGAACGGCTTCACGCTGAGCATGGTGGACAGCAGAGCCGAGGTGGCTCGCTTCTCCTGCTCGTCGGCGGATCCCACGCCAGACACCGAGAACAAGCGAGCCATCTGCCAGTTCGGATCGTCGGCCAACTTCGAGACCGGTCGGGTGGCAGCCTGCCGCGCGGGGGCTTTGACGGTGCGGACACCGCGTCGCCGTCGCGCCGGCGATGCAGTAACTATCGACGAGGACGGCTCCAGGCGGGCGTGGGCCACCTCGTCGGGTGCGGGCACCTCGGAAACGCTGTCCTCCGAGAACGACTCGGTCGCTGTCGCCGGTGCCTCGGGGGCGTCCTCGCGGTGCTGGGGCGACTCGTCGTCCTCAGGCGAGTCGTCAACCGTCACACCGAAGTCGGTAGCCAGGCCAGCGAGGCCCGACGCCCATCCCTGACCGACCGCCCGTAGCTTCCACGAGCCGTTCCGTCGATAGATCTCGCCGAAGAGGAACGCCGTCTCGCTCGACGCGTCGTCGATCATGAAGCTGGCAATCGGCTGCCCGGCCTGGTCGCTCAGCGACAGGTACAGGCCATGCAGGTCCCCGAAGGTTCCTGCCGTGAGGCTCGCCGTGACCGCGAGGACGTGGATGTCGTCCGGAATCGCTTCCAGGTCGAGGCCGACGGCCTCCTGCCGACCGCCGTCAGTGACGGCGCGACCCAGGTGCTGGACAGCCCCGTCCGCCGCCGATGGCTGGTTGTAGAACACGAAGTCGGCGTCCGACCGCACTCGGCCTGCTTCGGTGAGCAGCAGGGCCGCCCCGTCCACGTCGTGGGGCTCACCGTCGGCCTCGGACCAGCCGACCACGACCTTCACGGTCGACACGTCCTCCGGCAGCGAGGTGTTCTCACCCTTGCGCAGCGCAACCCCCGTCATGCTCGGAAGTCTAGGAACGATCCGGCCCGGACGTGGGCGAATCATCCATGCGTGCCGGGCGAGTGCGTCCGCCCGATCAGGGCTACGTCGTCACCTCCTCAGTACGGCGCGCGCGACGGGTCCCGGCGCCACGCCGTGAACGGGTCCGTCGCGCCGGCCGTGGGCACCTGCCGCACGGGGACGGGCCAGCGCGAGCGGCGCGCGGCGAGCAGGTCGTGGAACGCCTCGTCGTCGAAGCCCGCCGCGGCGGCGTCGTGCCGGTCGGCCGCGTACACGACGCCGCCGACCCGTGCCCACAGCGACGCCGCCAGGCACAGCGGGCACGGCTCGCACGAGCTGACGAGGACGCACCCGGCCAGGTCGAACGCACCGAGCTCCGCGCAGGCCGCGCGGATCGCCACCACCTCGGCGTGTGCCGTCGGGTCGAGGTCGCCGGTGACCCGGTTGACCCCCGTCGCCACCAGCTCGCCGGCGCGCACGACCACGGCCGCGAACGGCCCCCCGCCGTCGGCGACGTTGTGCTCGGCGAGCCGGACCGCGAACTCGAGCCACCCGTCCGCGTCGACGACGTCACGACGCTCGGTGGCACGGGCGGTCTTCACCTGCATGCCAGGAGGAGCGGCTCCACCCCGCCGCAAATACCGCCCGGACGGCCTCAGCCGACGTTGACGCCGTACTCCGTGGCGATGCCGTGCAGACCGGAGGCGTAGCCCTGGCCGACCGCGCGGAACTTCCACTCGTTGGCGCGGCGGTAGACCTCGCCGAAGATCATCGCGGTCTCGGTGGAGGCGTCCTCGCTGAGGTCGAACCGCGCGAGCTCGGCGCCGTCGGTGACGTTCACGACGCGGATGAACGCGTTGACGACCTGGCCGAAGTTCTGCCCCCGCGACACGGCGTCGTGGATGGACACGGCGACCACGATCTTGTCGACCTGGGGCGACATCCGCTCCAGGTCCATGATGATCGACTCGTCGTCGCCCTCGCCCTCGCCGGTGAGGTTGTCGCCGGTGTGCTGGATGGTCTGGTCCGGCGAGACGAGCTGGTTGTAGAAGACGAACCACTCGTCGCCGAGGATGCGGCCGGTCGGGCCGCAGACCAGCGCGCTGGCGTCCAGGTCGAAGTCGGCCCCCGCCGTCGACCGCACGTCCCAGCCCAGCCCCACGTGGATCTTGGTGAGCGGGGTCGAGCCCGCCTCCTTGCTCAGCGAGACGTTGCCGCCCTTGGCCAGCGTGACACCCATGCTCGTCCACCCTCCCGTCGCCGACTGCTGCCGCCGAACCTACCCGAGCGCGAGCACGCGCCGCGCGCCGTCCCCGGGTCGCCCGGCGGACGCCGCGGGGGCACGATCGGGACCGTGGACCAGACGATGCGCGCGATGACGTACAGCCGCTACGGCGGACCCGAGGTGCTCGAGCTGACCGAGCAGCCCAGACCCAAGGTCGGTCCGGGAGAGGTGCTCGTCCGGGTGCGGTCGGCGTCGGTGAACCCTGTCGACTGGAAGGTCATGGCGGGCGGGCTCGACGCGCTGATGGACGTCCGGTTCCCCGCCGTGCCCGGGTGGGACGTGGCCGGCGTCGTCGAGCAGGTGGGCATCGACGCGCCCGAGTTCGCCGAGGGCGACGAGGTGCTCGCCTACGCGCGCAAGGACTACGTGCACGGCGGGACGTTCGCCGAGCTCGTCACCGTCCCGGTGCGCACCGCGGCGGCCAAGCCGGCGTCGCTGTCGTTCGACGAGGCGGCCGCGCTGCCGCTCGCCGGCCTGACCGCCTACCAGGTGCTCACCCGGCTCGGCACGGGTGCGGGCGACACGGTGCTCGTGCACGGCGCGTCCGGCGGCGTCGGCTCGATCGGCGTGCAGGTGGCGCGGGCGCTCGGCGCCGAGCGCGTCATCGGCACGGCCTCGCCACGCAACCACGACCGGTTGCGCGCCCTCGGCGCCGAGCCGGTCGCGTACGGCGAGGGCCTCGCCGACCGGGTGCGCGAGCTCGCGCCCGACGGCGTCACGGTGGTCGCCGACTTCGTCGGTGAGGTGCTCGACGTGACCCGTGCCGTGCTCGCCGACGGCGGTCGGCACGCGTCGATCGCCGACCCGTCGGTGCTGGAGGCCGGCGGAAGCTGGATGTGGGTGCGGCCGGACGCCGCCGACCTGGCCGCGCTCGCCGCGATGGCCGACGACGACCGGGTGCGCGTCGAGGTCGCCGAGACCTTCCCGCTCGACCGGCTCGCCGACGCGTTCGCGCTCAGCATGGAGGGCCACGTCGCGGGCAAGGTCGTGGTGCGGGTCAGCGAGGGCTGACGCCGCTCCCACCCTCGGCCCGGCGCGACAGGCCGGCTCGGACGGCGGCGGTCGCCTCGACGTCGTCCTCGTTGTACTCCAGCACGCGCCGGCGCATCTGCTCGCACGCCGGGTCGGACGGGTCGCGCGCGACCTGCAGCCACACCTGCGACTGCGCGCCGCCCGCGTCGTCGGCGCGCCAGGAGAAGCCGAACTGCGGGGCGACCGCCTTGAGCCCCAGCCCGTGCAGACCGCGGAACTGGCGTCGCACGACGTCGTGCAGGTCGACGAACCGGGCGAGCACGTCGGCCGCCGCGTCACCGAGGAGCTTGCGCAGGGCGTCGGCCTCGACGCCGGTCCAGTGGTGCACCTCGAGCGTGCGGCCCGCGGCGTCGGCGGCGGCGACCTGGTCGCGCAGCCAGTCGACGAGGTCCTGCGCGACCGCGCGCTCGGCGTCGTCGTCGAGCGGCTCCCAGGTGACGAACGGGTGGTAGGTCGCCGGCCCGTGGTCGGCGTCCGGCCCCGGTCGCGACGCCAGGCGAGCGCCCCAGAGGTACACGCGGCCCTCGGTGTCGGACTCGTAGTCGAGGTCGATCTCGACGTCGGCGCGGGGGACGTGCACGGGCGCGTCGCTGAGCGGGGCGAGCTCGACCCCGTCGCGGACCATGCGGGCGCGGACGGCCGCCTCGCGCAGCCGACGCAGCGCCGCGGCGCGGTCGTGGGCGTTCTCGTCGAGGAACGCCTCGACCAGCGCGGCGTCGAGCAGGTCGGCGGGCTCGTCCGGGTCGACCTCAGCCAGGTCGGCCGTGGTCGTGACGCCGAGCGACTGCAGCGTGAGCCACTCGCGGACGGTGAGGCGCCCGGAGGTCAGCGCCAGCGACGGGTCGTCCGGACCGAGCTCGTCGGCGCACGGCTGCTGATAAGGGCAGGTGAGGCACTCCGGCTGCGCGACGGGGACGACGAGCGGCGCCGGGTCGTCGGGGAGCCCGTGCCGGCGCTGGGCGACCTGCGCGACCCGGACCCGGAAGCCGTGCTCGTGGTCGTACCGCTCCAGGGCGGTGCGGCGGGCGGTGCCGCGGCTGCGCGAGAAGGTGGTGACGCGCGGGACGTCGAGGTCGTGCCACACCAGCGCGAGGTCGGCCCCGGTGCCCAGGTCGAGCTCGTCGGTACCCAGGACGGCGCCGATCGTCGTCCCGGCGTGGCGTCCGCACGCCTGCAGCAGCCGGGTGTGGTGGGCGAGCTCGAGCAGGTCGTCGAACCGCTGGGTGCGGGCCGTGACCCCGACGAGCTCACGACGGGCGGTCGGGTCGCCGAGCGGCGACACCTCGACCGAGCGGCGCGCGCTCGCGCTGACGCCCTTGTGCCACTTCACCAGCACCGGGACGTAGCCGTCGCCGAGTCGCAGCAGCACGTCGGGGGCGCCGCGCCGACCACCGGCGGTGTCGTCGGGCAGCCGCCCGCCGACGACGAGCAGCGCACCTGCGTCCATCGCCCGGGTGGTGGCGTCGACGCAGGAGCCGGCCGCGGTGCGCAGGTCGGCGCCGGCGTCGCCGTGCAGCTCGACGAGGCGGTCCACGACCTGGGTGCGCCAGCCGTCCGCGGCGTCGAAGCGCAGCGCGAGCGGCTCCGGCGGCGACCAGGGCGGCCGCTGCACCGTCGCGTCGTGGTCGCCGTGCACGCGTCGGGGGCACCGGCGCGACGCGGTCGCCCCGAGCAGGACGGGCGCGGTCGTGCGCGTCGTCGGCTGCGTCATGGTCGTCATCCTCGTCCTCCCCGTCCGGTCGCGACCAGGGTGCACCCGGGGTCCGACAACGCCGCGCACCCTGGCTCGTGCCAGGGTGACGACGACGCGGACGACGAGCAGGAGGACACGATGCGCCCGGTGACCAGCCCCGTCGTCGAGCGGCTCGCAAGCACCCTGCCGGCGTCGCAGCTGCTGACGGCGCCGGACAGCACCGACCGGTTCCGCGCCGACCAAGGTGCGTGGGCGCCGGCCGGTGCGCCGGCTGCTGTCGTCCTCGCCACGTCCACCGCCGACGTGCAGGAGGTGGTGCGCGCGTGCGTCGAGCACGGCGTCCCGGTGGTGCCGCGCGGTGCCGGCACCGGCCTGTCCGGCGGCGCGAACGCGGTCGACGGGTGGGTCGTGCTGTCGCTCGAGCGGATGGACGCGGTGCTCGAGGTCGACCCGCTCGAGCGGCTCGCCGTGGTGCAGCCGGGCGTCGTCAACGACCACCTGCGCGCCCGGGTCGCCGGCGACCGGCTCTGGTACCCGCCGGATCCCGCGTCGTCGCCGTGGTCGACCATCGGCGGCAACGTCGCGACCAACGCGGGCGGTCTGTGCTGCGTGAAGTACGGCGTCACGCGCGACTACGTGCTGGCCCTCGAGGTCGTGACGGGGACGGGCGAGGTCGTCCGCCTCGGCCGGCGGACCGCGAAGGGCGTCGCGGGGTACGACCTCGTGTCGCTGCTGGTCGGGTCGGAGGGGACGCTCGGCGTCGTCACCGAGGTGACGGTGCGGCTGCGGCCGCTGCCCGCGCCGCGGCGCACCGTCGCAGCGTTCTTCGGCTCGGTCGTCGATGCCGGACGAGCCGTGGAGCTGGTGGCCCGTCGCGGCCTGGGTCCTGCGGTCCTCGAGCTGGTCGACCGGCACTGCCTGCGGGCGGTCGACGACTGGAAGCGGATGGGGTTGTCGGTCGAGGCCGACGCGGTGCTGCTCGCCCAGGTCGACGACCACGGCGCCGCGGGCGACGTGGCGGCAGCCGCTGTGCGGCAGGCGTTCCTGGACGGCGGCGCGACCTGGGCCGAGGTGTCGACCGACGAGGCCGAGGCTGAGGCGCTGATGGCGGCACGACGCCTCGCCTACCCGGCGCTCGAGCGGCTCGGGCCGGCGCTCACCGAGGACGTGTGCGTCCCGGTGCAGCACGTCGCCGAGATGCTGGGGCGGATCGAGCTGACGGCGCAGCGGCACGACGTGCGCATCGCCAACGTCGCCCACGCCGGCGACGGCAACCTGCACCCGCTGATCACCACGCCGCCGGGCGACACCGACCAGGAGCGTCGGGCGCAGCTGGCGTTCGACGACATCCTCGCCGACGCGCTCGAGCTCGGCGGGACGGTGACCGGCGAGCACGGCATCGGCCTCCTGAAGCGCGACGGGCTGCGGCGCGAGCTCTCCGAACCCGTCGTCGCGATGCACCGCGCGGTGAAGGCGGCGCTCGACCCGCACGGCGTGCTCAACCCGGGCAAGGCCATCGTCTGACGTCAGGGTGCGTGCATCCGGAAGTCGTAGCGTGCGGGGACAGGCTCGGCGCGGGCACCGGCGCGGTGGGCCGCCGAGACCGGTTGTCCCGCAGCGGTGGCGAGCGCGAGCGCGCGGTGGTCCCACCACAGCTCGGTGAGGTCGTCCGCACCCTCGCGCAGGTTCGGTACGACGAGCCCTTCCTCGTCGAGCAGGCGCGTGGAGCGGGCGAGGTCTCCGACGTCGACCGCGGCGCGCGCCTCGAGCAGCCGGACGGCCGGGTGGGCGCGCACCTCGTCCGGTGCGGCGTCGACGGCGGCGAGCACGGTGACCGGCGGCGAGGTCGTCGCGACCCACGCCAGGCGCTCGACCTGGAGCGGGACGCACCACGGGGCGAGCTCGATCGCGCGGTCCCACGAGCGGCCGGCGGACTGCTGGTCGTCGTCGGTGACCGCCAGAGCGCGCCTGGCCCAGGCGTTGTCGGTCTGCACGACCGAGCGCTTCCAGGCGGAACGCGCGTCGTCGAGACGCCCCCGCGCCGCCAGCGAGACGCCGAGCAGGTAGGCCGGCAGCCACCCCTGGTGCCCCCGTAGCAGCGCCTCCCACTCCTCCCCCACCTGGCACGAGGCGGGCGGGACGGACGGGTCGGCGTCCGGGGCGTGGCCGGCGAGCAGGTCGAGCCAGGAACGCTGCTCGTCGCCCGCCACGGCCGGGTCGAACGGTGTGCCGGCCGGCAGCGCCGGCAGGTCGTGACGCGCCCGTCGGGCCTGCTCGACGGCCCCCCAGCCCGACCCCACGTGCAGCACCTCGTGCGGGACCCGTTCGGCCGCAGCGGTGATCGCGGCGACCTGGTCCTCGAACCCCCGCAGCAGGTGCTCGACACCTGATTCGAGCTCGGCCTCGGTGACCGGACCGAAGGTCTCGAGCCACGACCACGAGGTGCGCGCCGGCAGCAGCAGGTGCTCGAGCTGGGTGCGGGCCAGGCCGGCCTGGATCTCGAGGTATTCCTCGCCGTCCGGCGAGAGCCACTCCTGCCAGCGGCGCCCGCCCTGGCCGGTGCCCCAGACGAACAGCTTCCGTCCGCGCAGCCGCGACGTCGACGTCTGCAGCAGGCCACCGCCGTCGCCGTCGACCGCCGCGATCCAGGGCCGCTCCGTCCCGGCCAGGTCGAAGAACCAGTCGGCGGCGTGGGTCGAGGACGTGGGGTGCCGGAGGTCGTCAGTGACGTCGACGCGACGCAGCTGCCGCGAGTAGTCGAACTGCCAGGCCGTCGTCGCCGGGACGTGCACACGGGTCGACCCGGTCTGCGGCACAGCGGTGTTCGACCACCAGTACACGGGGACGTCGTGGTCGTGCGGGTTCGTCACGCGGACGTGGACGAGGAGCGCCGGCGAGCCGGGCGGCGCCCACGCGTCCACCTGCTGCACGAGACCACGCAGCCGCTCGTACTCGTGCAGCCGCAGCACCGGCGTGCCGTCGTCGAGGTCGACGAGCGAGGCGTGCAGCGGCGCGCAGGTGAGCGGCGTGTGCCCGGTGGTGCCGAGGTTCCACTCGACGCCACCCGCGAACCACGCGTCGCGCAGGGCGAGGTTGCCGAGCTGGAGCGTGCTCGGCGAATGGAGCAGCTCGCGACCGGTGGTGAGGTCGACCAGCGACCACAGCCGACCGCCGAGTCCCGGCAGGAAGGTCGCCCGCACCCGCTCGTTCTCGACGACGACGGCGTCGTGCGCCGTCTCGACCAGGTCGCGGCCGTAGCCGTCCTGGGTCAGGTACGGCAGCAGCGACGTGACGTGGCCGAGCGCCAGCCCCGCTCGCATCTCGGCGTCGGCGTCCGGTGCCTCCACCCCCTCGTGGAGGTCGCGGACGGGCCGCAGCGGCGGCAGCGGATTCGGCGGCCCGAGCGGCGAGGTCCGCAGCACGACCTGCGCCCGACGGACCCACGACAACGTGTCGACCATGCGCGGATGATGCCCGATCCGCTCACGTCCGCGCACGTCGCTGCGACACGCCCCGAAGAACCGGACGCTGGACCCCCAGGAGGGGGTCCGGTGCCCGATCCTTCCGTCATGGCGACCTTCACCACGACCCTGCACGCCAGCGGCGGCAACAACGTCGGCATCGTCGTGCCGCCCGAGGTGCTCGAGTCCTTCGGCCGCGGCAAGCGCGTCCCCGTCGTGGTCACGATCGACGGCGGGCACACCTACCGGACGACGACCGCCTCGATGGGCGGCCAGGTGCTGGTCTCGTTCAACGCCGAGACCCGCAAGGCCACCGGACGCGGTGCCGGCGACGAGGTCGAGGTGACGATGGAGGTCGACGACGCGCCGCGCACCGTCGAGGTCCCGGCCGCCCTGGCCGCCGAGCTCGACGACGCCACCACCGCCCGTTGGCAGGCGCTGTCGCCGAGCGCCCAGAAGGCGCACGCGCTGTCGATCGAGTCCGCCAAGACCGACGAGACCCGTGCCCGCCGGGTCGAGAAGGTCGTGGCTGCGCTGCGTACCTGAGGCGCGCAACCGGGTGGCGGCGGTCAAGCCCACCGACCCGGGTGCCGACGACGGCCGCATGACGACGACCGGGGACGAGCAGGCGGTGTGGCTCGGCGGCCACGTGCCCGCCGAGGCGCTGATGGTGAAGCTGCGCGACGAGCAGACCGGCGTCGCACCGAACACCTGGCTGCAGGACCTGTTCGGCGTCTCCCCGGTGCACCCCGACAACCGCAGCTGGTACTGGGGCGCGCGCGGCGAGCGCATCGTGGCGGCCCGGCTGTCGCGACTCCCCGACGGCTGGACGGTGCTGCACTCGGTGCCGGTCGGCACCAAGGAGTCGGACATCGACCACGTCGTCGTCGGCCCCGGCGGGGTGTTCACGGTCAACACCAAGGAGCACTCGACGCAGACCGTGTGGGTCGGCGGCAACACGCTGATGGTGGCCGGCCACCGCAAGGACCACGTCCGCAACTCCCGGCACGAGGCCGCCCGCGCCGCGAAGCTGCTGTCGGCCGCCGTCGGGTTCGAGGTGCCGGTGCGCGGGCTGGTGGTCGTCGTCGAGCCGAAGCGGTTCACGGTCAAGGAGCAGCCGTCGGACGTCGGCGTGCTCGTCGACACCGACCTGGTGCGGTGGTTGCGCAACCGCAAGCCCGTGCTGGAGCCGGCCCAGGTGTCGGCCGTCGCTGCTGCTGCGCAACGGGTGGCGACGTGGACCACCCGCCCGGTCGTCGAGCCCGATCGGCGCGCACTGGGTGCCTGGTTCGAGACGCTCGACCGCCAGGTGCACTCGGCACGACGTGTCCGCATGCTGTGGTCCGCGGCCGCCGGCCTCCTTCCCCTGGGAGCCCTGCTCTACGGCGCGCCGCTGCTGCTCGACCGGGTTGCCGCGAGCTTCACCCCCTGACCGACCACCGCCGAGCGGGGCGGGTCAGTCGACGACGAGCCCCGGCCGGCCGGGGAAGGTCCGGAGCGTCTGGCTGGTCCAGGCCCGGTGCTCGAGCGTGGTGACCTTGTCGATGGCGCGGACCTCGGTCGTCCACTCCGCGTGCGTGATCCGCGACCGCAGGTAGCCGCGCCACAGGTCGGCCGCGCGCAGGTGCGGGTTCTCCGCCTTGCGCAGCTCCAGCCCGGCGTCGGTCTGCGCGCCGTCGCGGCCGCTGCTGATCGAGGTGCCGGCGAACTCGACGCCCACCACCGCCGACGTCGGGTCGTCGAAGTCGGCGAGCACGTCGAGCTGGTAGTTGCGGTGGATGTCGCCGGTGAGGACGACGAAGCCGCCGACGCCCTTGTCGACGACGGCGTCGACCACGCGCTGCTGCGCGACGCGGTAGGCGTCCCACTGCCCCGTCGAGAACTGCTCCACCGCACCGGCACCGCTGTCGAGCCGGCTGAACAGCACGGTGTTCGCCATGACGTCCCAGGTGGTGCCGCCGGACCCGAGCCCGTCGAGCAGCCAGGCCTCCTGCTCCTCGCCGAGCATCTGGCGCGCCGGGTCGCGCCGGGCCGGGCCCTCGAGCACCGTGCCGCCCGGCAGCTGGGTGGTGCGGAACTGCCGCGAGTCGGTGACGTGGAAGCGCACCAGGTCGCCGTACGTGAGCCGCCGGTGCATCCGCGCGGAGGCGCCGTCGGGCAGCTGCGGGCAGCGCAGCGGCATGTGCTCCCAGAACGCGCGGTAGCCGTTCGCGCGCAACTCGGCCTGCGCCGGGTCGAAGGCGTCGTAGTCGTTGCGCACCTCGTGGTCGTCCCACGTCACCATCCACGGCGAGGCCCGGTGCGCCTCCTGCAGGTCCGGGTCGACCTTGTGGGCCGAGTACTGCTGGCGGAACCGGTCGAGGGTGTCGGTCTCGCGGGCGTAGTCGTCCGGCAGCGGCGGGGTGTACGGCCAGCGCACCGACGTCTGGTCGACCGCGTACTCGTACACGTAGTCGCCGGCGAAGTAGACCAGGTCGGCCGGGTCCTGCGCCGCGTCGCGCCATGCGTGGTAGAAACCGGCGCCCAGTGACTGGCACGACGCCGTCACCAGGTGCAGCTCCCCCACCGGCGCGCCCGGCTGCGGTGCCGTGCGGGTGCGCCCGACCGGGCTGACGTGGCCGGCGGAGCGGAAGCGGTACCAGTGGTCCCGGTCCGGGGCGAGGCCGCGGACGTCGACGTGCACGCTGTGCGCGTACTCGGGGTGCGCGTGCGCCGTGCCGTGCCGCACGACGGACGTGAACCCGGGGTCGGTGGCCACCTGCCACTGCACCGGGTGCGCGCCCCCGTCGACTCCCCCGCCGATCTCGAACGGGGACGGTGCCAGCCGCGTCCAGATCACCACGCCGTCCGGCAGCGGGTCGCCGGAGGCGATGCCGAGCGTGAACGGGTACTGCCGCGGCCCGCGCCCGGCGACCTCGGTCGTGGCCCTGGCCGGCACGCCGGTCAGCAGGCCGGCCGTGACGGCCGCACCCGCTCCCACGAGCACCGACCGCCGTCCCGGACCACTCTCGTGCGTCGTGCTGCTGCCCTGCGCCATCTCGTCCTCCTGGTGTCGGGGATGTGGGGACGTGCGGGTGCCGGCTAGCCGGCGAACGCGTCGACCGGCCTGCCGGGGACGTCGACGCGGACGGTGAACACCGCTCCGGCGCAACCGTCGTCGTCCCGCAGCCCGTGCTGCGAGGTGGTCACGTAGAGCGTGCGCAGGTCGTCGTCGCCGAGGGTGCAGGCCGTCGCGCGGGGCGTGGGCAGGTCGACGACGCGGTCGACCTCGCCGTCGGGACCGAGGCGGACGACCCCTCCCCCGTCCCACAGCGCGACCCAGACGCCTCCGGCCTCGTCGGGCACGAGGCCGTCGGGCAGCCCGCGCGGGACCCCGCCGAACGGCCGCCGGCCGGTCACCTCGCCGTCGGCCGACACGTCGAGCACGTCCACCCGGCCGGTCGGGGTGTCGACGAACCACGCGCGGCGGCCGTCCGGCGCCCAGCCGAGCCCGTTCGCGGTGGTGAGCCCGGTCAGCACGGGGACCAGCTCGCCACCGGGGTCGAGCCGGTGCAACCCGGCCGCACCGTCGCCGCCGCCGCAGGTACCGATCCAGTACCGGCCGGACGGGTCGCAGGCGCCGTCGTTCACCCGCAGCCCGGTGTCCGCACCGAGGCCCGGGACGCGTTGCACCACAGCGCCGTCCGCGTCGAGGAGCAGCACCTCGGTCCCCACCCCCACGACCGTGCCGCCTCCGACCCGGGGACGAGGCGCCGCGGCGCTCGACCCGACGTGGTCACGCTCCAGCCGGCCGTCGACCAGGCGCACGAGGTCGCCCGCCAGCAGGTCGACCAGCCGCAGCCCCGACCCGTCCGGCCACCACACGGGGCACTCCCCGTGCTGCAGCCGCTCGGCGGTGAGGCGGACGGCGTCCACGGTCAGTAGGTCGCCCGCCCGCCGCTGAGGTCGTACACGCTGCCGGTGGAGAAGCTGCACTCGTCCGAGCACAGCCAGGACACGAGCGCAGCGGCCTCGTCGGGCCGGCCGAGCCGCCCCATCGGGATGAGCGAGGTCAGCCGCTCGAGCACCTCGGGTGCGGTGTCGGCGTTCATCGGCGTCTCGAACACCGCCGGCGCCACCGCGTTCACGACGACGCCGGAGCGCGCGAGCTCCTTGCCCACCGCCTTGGTCATCGCGATCACCGCGGCCTTGGACGCCGAGTACGCCGACAGGTTCGGGTTGCCGTCCTTGCCCGCCATGCTCGCGAAGTTGACGACCCGCCCCCAGCCGCGCTCGCGCATGCCGGGGAGGACGGCGCGCAGGACGCGCATCGTGCCGGCGACGTTCACGTCGAACACCCTCGCCCACTCGTCGTCGCCGACCTCCCACAGGACGCGGTTCGGACCGACGATCCCCGCGCTGTTCACCAGCACGTCGACCCGGCCGGCCTCCCGCACGGCCGCCTCCACGGCGTCGGTGTCGCGGACGTCGGCGACGAGGTCGGCGCCGTCGCCGACGTCGAGGCTCAGCACCTCCAGACCGTCGGCCCGCAGCCGCGCGACGCACGCGGCGCCCAGCCCGCTCTGCCCGCCGGTGACCAGGGCCCGCCGTGCCGTGCTCGCCTCGTCCATGCGCTACATTCAACACGCATTATCGATAATGTGTCGAGGAGGTCGGCGATGCGGCTCGTCCGGGTAGGAGCGCCAGGCCAGGAGCTGGCCGGCGTGCTGCACGAGGACGGCGTGGTGCCCGTGGGCGACGTCGTCGGGGACTTCGACGAGGCTTTCTTCGCCCGCGGCGGCCTCGACGCGCTGCCCGCGCTGGTGGCCGAGCGGGTCGCTGCGGGCGCCGTCGAGCCGCTCGGCGGACGCCGGTTCGGGCCGCCGATCGCGCGCCCCCACCAGGTGCTGTGCATCGGCCTGAACTACTCCGACCACGCGGGCGAGACCGGCCAGGCGGCGCCGGACGAGCCGATCCTGTTCACCAAGTCGCCCAACACCGTCGTCGGTCCGGACGACGACGTCGTGGTCCCCCGCGGGTCGACGAAGACCGACTGGGAGGTCGAGCTCGGCGTCGTCGTCGGACGTCGCTGCTCCTACCTGCGCGACGAGGCCGAGGCCGCCGAGGCGATCGCGGGCTACGTCCTGGTCAACGACGTCAGCGAGCGCGAGTGGCAGCTGGAGCGCGGCGGCCAGTGGTCGAAGGGCAAGTCCGCCCCCACCTTCAACCCGACCGGTCCGTGGCTGGTCACGCCCGACGAGCTCGGCGACGTCGACGACGTCGCGCTCACCCTCGACGTCGACGACGTGCGCCGCCAGGACGGCAGCACGGCGACGATGCTGTTCCGCCCGGCCTTCCTCGTGCACTACCTGAGCCAGTTCCTCGCGCTCGAGCCGGGCGACCTGATCAACACCGGCACGCCGCCGGGCGTCGGCATGGGCCTGCGCCCGCAGGTCTACCTGCAGGGCGGCGAGACGCTGCGGCTCACCGGTCGCGGGCTCGGGACGCAGACCCAGCGGGTCGTGCGCGCAGACTGACCGACCGCCCTCAGGCGGTCAGCTCCAGCACCACGAGGGTGTCGGGATCGAGGTCGACCTCGAGCGGCTCGACCCCTGCGCAGCCCATTGCGGTGCCGTCCTGCGCGACCAGTGCGGCCGCGCGGTCGACCGCGGCACCGCCCCAGGTCGTCGGGTCGACCCGGACGCGGGCCCGCACGGCCTCGTCGCCCGGGTTCGCCACGACCACCAGCACGTCGTCGCCGTGGGTGTACGCGCGCGCCAGGCAGTGCTCGGCCCGCAGTCCCTCGGCGTGCCGGAACTCGCCCTCGGTGAAGTAGCGCAGGAACCGCCGGCGCAGGGCCGCGAGCTCGCGCACCGTGCGCAGCAGGTCGGGGTGGTCGGCGAGCCGGTGCGAGTGCATGTTGCCCGGCATCAGGTTCAGCAGGCCGCCCTCGGCGAAGCCGTAGAGCGCGCCGCGCGGGTGCTCGTTCACGTTGGCGTTCAACCGGACCTGCGGGAAGACCACCCGGAACGGCGCGTCGTCGTCGAGCTCCTCGGCGTTGCGCCACTCCCAGGTGTAGTCGAGCACCGGCACCTTCATCTCCGACGGCATCTCGCCGGAGAAGGTGCCGCGCGGGTCGCGGCTGCGCACCAGGGCGTGGGCGTCGCGACCGAGCTCGAGCAGCCGGTCGCCCTCGGCGTCCGGTCGCGCGTCGCGGTGCTCGCTGAAGTTCGGCTCGAACCACGACCAGAACTGGTCGAAGCAGACGGACGTCGCTCCGAGGTCGAGCAGCCGCTCGTACTCGGCCAGCGCCGCGGCGCGCCAGCCCTCGGCGAGCGCGGAGCCGCGCATCATCGCGTGCGTGCCCATGAACTGCACCCGCCAGCGCGGCAGGAAGTCGCGCCCGTAGGTCCAGTCGTCCTGCACGGGCTGCCGGGCGGCATTCAGATGGCGCCAGTCCGAGGGGGTCTCGTCGGTGTCGCGCAGCAGGTGGTGGCTCACGAACAACGACACGGGCACGCCCAGCTCGCGGCAGCGGGCGAGCGCGGCGCGCAGGTCGTCCTCGGTGCCGAGGCGCGGGTCGAGGATGATCGGCAGCCCGTTCTTCTGCCACCAGTGCCACACCACGAGCTCGGCCACCCCGAGGTCGGGATCGGCCACTTCGGCGGCGAGCTCGGGGATGCGGTCGAGACCCGCCTCGGGGCGGTCGGCGTTGCGCACCGCGGCCCACATGCTGCGGATCGCCAGCGCCTCGCGGACGTGCTGCGGCGCGTCGTACGGGTACGCCTTCGCCGCGAACTCGGCGAACGCCCTGGCGCCCGCGTACCAGTCGCCGGGGTGCAGCAGGACGACGAAGTCGCCGCTCTCCCAGGTCTCCCGCGGCTCGATCAGCGGGTAGTGGATCCACCGCAGCTCGGTCGTGCTCGCCGTGCGCCCGGGTCGCTCGACCAGCAGGCCCTGCGCCGAGTAACGCGGGTCGCGCCCGTACATCGTCAGTCCGCCTGCGGCGGAGCCGAAGTCGAGCCACTTCATGCTAAGCTCGAACGCGCCGTACCCGTAGTACCGCTGCAGCGCGATGTCGAGGAAGGTCGCGTCGTCCGGGCTCATCGCCAGGTCGCGCAGCGGGTGGGTCGTGCCGCGACTCATCCGCACCCGGGTGCCGTCGACGCCGCCGACCGCGCGCAGGCCGAGCAGCTGCGGGAACGCCACCTGCGGCAACCGCAGGTCCGAGCGGTTCTCGACCCGGGTGCTCAGCACGAGCCCCTCCGGTGCCGGACGGAGCCGCACCTCGACCCGGACGTCGAGCTCCGCGTTGGGCGTCGTCAGACCGTCGTGCACCAGCACCAGGCCGCCGTCCGCCTCGTGCACCTGCGGTCCGCCGTGCGTCCCGAGCTCGACGTAGTGCGAGGGGTAGTCGGGCAGCGGCGCCGCTATGCGCACGAGCCCCCTGCCCCCCGTCCCGGCGCCGTACTCGGTGCCGTCGTCGGCCACCAGCGAGGCGAGGCCGCCGGCGGCGTCGACCAGCACCCGGCCCCCGCGCACGTCCAACGATCGGGCGCCCTCGAGGTCGTCGCGCTCCCCTGGCGCGCCGACCTGGTCGGTGGTGGCGGGTGCGGTCGGCCCGGCGTCGCGGGCGTGCGGTCGCAGCATGGCGCTACATTATGCAGAAGCAACCGTATCGTCCACCGACACCGTCACGGACGAGGTGACGACGTCACCGGCTGCCAGCAGGGGCAGGTCGGCGGGGTCGGTCCACGGCGGCACCGACACCGGCTCGAGCCCGAGCGCCTCGACCGTGCCGAACCAGGGTGTCCCGAGGTCACCCCCGAGCGGCAGCCAGAGGAGCAGCCACGGCAGCACGTCCGCGTCCCAGCCGAGGTCGACGGCCGGACCCGACGCCGGCGCGAGCCGCACCGAGCCGGCGTCGACACGCACCGCCGCGAGCCCGGTCGAGCCGAGGTCGGCGGGGCCGAGGCGCGACAGGTCCCGCGTCGAGCCGTCGAGCAACGGCGCCGTCGGCCAGTCCGAGCTCGCGCCGGCAGCGAGCACCGACCCCTCCGGCTGCACCGGCGCGGTGCGCAACCCACCGCCTGCGGCGTACCCGAGCTCGACCCGCGCCCCGTGCGCCATGGCCTGCCCCACGTCCCAGATCGCGTGCTCGCCCATCGCGAACGGATGCGGGACGCGGCCGCGGTGACGCACCTCGGTGCGCACCTCGAGCCGCGGCGCGTCGCCGAGCCGCAGGGTGCGGCGGACGTCGAACGGCGTCCTGCGGCAACGGGTCTCGAACTGCACGACGACCTCTCCGGGGGCGTCGCGGACGACGGTGACGTCCCACGGCAGCGCCCAGACCTCCCCGTGCGACCCCACTGCCGGGGTCGCGACGAGCCGCGACACCGCGGGGAGCATGAGGTCCCACCCGCCCGCGAAGGCGTCCTGGAAGCCGCCCTGCGGCAGCGGGTGGTCCGGCGCCCCGGCGGGCGCCGGCAGCCCGCGGTCCCAGCGCCAGACCAGGTCGGTGTCGGTCGGCTTGTGCAGCAGCTCGTGCACCTGGGCCCCGCGGCGCGGGAGCACCGTGACGCGCAGCCACCGGTTCTCGAGCACGACGCTGTCGTGGCCCATCAGCTGGCCGGTCCAGACCCGGCACCGGCCGGCCGGTGGCAGGAACCGGGGACTCACGTCGCGTCCGACCGCCAGAGCCGGCACCCCGGTGCCAGCTCGACCTTCGCGGACGGCAGGCCGTCGAGGTCGTCCGGGCGCACGGGTCGGGCGCTGCCGAGCAGCGCGGTCGTCGGGTCGGTGACGTACCGCGCGCGGCCGGTCACCTCGGCGAGGGCGAACACGACGTGGTGCCCGGCCCGCGCGTCGAGCGCGGCCCGCACCCAGGGACCGAGGACGTCGGTGGGCGTCCACCCGAGCGCCTCGTCGCGCCAGCGCGGGCGGTCGGCGACCAGGCCCAGCCGCAGGCACACGACCGCCGTGCCGGGGTGTTCCCGGGCGTGGTCGCGACCGAGCTGCTCGACGGCCACCTTCGACACGCCGTACCGGCAGCACGGCTGCGGCGGCCGGGCGGGGTCGACCGGCCAGTCCGACGCGGGGGCGTCCCCGTCGGCGTGCACCGAGCTCGCGAGGACCACGTGGCGGACGCCCTGCTCGGCGGCCGCGTCGAGCACGTTCGCGGTGGCGACCAGGTTCGAGCGCACCAGGTCGGGCCAGGCGGCCGCCGGGCTGGCCTGGCCCGCGAGGTGGACGACGGCCACAGCCCCGGCGAGCGCGGCACGGGCCTGGCCGGCGTCGGTGAGGTCTGCCTCGACCGCCTGCTCAGTCCCCGGGAGGTCGGCGCCCGGGAGGTCGACCAGCCGCACCGGTCCCGCCAGCTCCGGCACCAGCGTCCGGGCCACCGCGCCGGCGGCACCGGTCACCACCGTGGGCCTGCGGTGCGTCACGTTCTGCATGATACATAAGACGGCTAGGGTGGACGGGTGGAGTGGGTCTGGGTCGGCGTCGCCTGCCTCGTGATCGGCGTCGCCCTCGGCCTGTCCGGCTACGGCGGGTTCCTGGTGCCCCCGGTGCTGGTCGGGCTGCTCGGGCTCGACCCCCGCGCGGCCGTCGCCCACGCCCTGCTCGCCTCGCTGCTCCCCGCCCTGCTCGGCGCGGTGCTGTACCGCCGCGAGCACGGGGTGAGTGCGCGCCTGGTGCTGCTGCTGTGCCTCGGCACCCTGCCCGGCGTGCTGCTGGGCGAGGTGGTCTCGCGCGCGCTGCCGACCTGGGTGCTGCAGGTGCTCATCGGGCTCGCCGTGCTCGTCGCCGGACTGGTGCTGCTGCGACGCGCCCGCCGGCCGGTGCCCGCCGTCGACGAGCACGACGACCCCGCCCGCGCGCAGGTGCCGCCCGCCCGGACGCTGGCCGCGGGTGGGCTCAGCGGCGTCGCCGGCGTCGTGGTCGGCGTCGGCGGGCCACTGGTCACCACACCGCTGCTCGTCGCGAGCGGCGTGGCCCTCGGGCCCGCGGTCGGCGCCGGGCTGGCGAACAACGTGGTCGTCGCCGCCGCCGGGTCGGCGACGCTGCTCGCGCGGGTCGACCTCGACGCCGCCGTCCTGGCGGTCGCCACCGTCCCCCAGCTGCTCGGCGTGGTCGCCGGGGTGCGCTGGCGCTCCCGCGTCCCCGCCGGTCTGCTCGCCCTGGGCGTGGCGCTCGTCGCCGTCGCCTCGGGGGTCGTCCTCGTCCTGGCGGCGGCGTGACCGCCCGCCGTCGCTCCCCCACCGGAGGTGCCCGATGACCCGCATCGACCGCATCGAGGCGTTCGCCGTCTCGCTCGACCACCACTACAAGGTCGCGGGGCGCGACCACCGTCCCGGCGGCTTCCCCGGCACGCCCTACTACCTGGAACCCGCCTGGGCGCAGGTGTACTCGACGCGCACGACCACCTGCCTGCTCAAAGTCACGGACGCCGACGGCCGTGTTGCGTGGGGCGAGACCCAGGCACCGATCGCCCCGGCGGTCGTCGTCACCCTCGTCGAGGACCTGCTCGGCCCGGCGCTGCTCGGGCGCGACGCCGACGACCCGGCCGCCGAGCGCGACCGGCTCGCCGGGCTGATGGCCGTGCGCGGCCACCACGCCGGGTTCTTCGCCGACGCCGTGGCGGGTCTCGACATCGCGCTGTGGGACCTGCGCGCGCGGCGGGAGGGGCTGCCGCTCGCGACCGTGCTCGGCGGCGACGTCGCCCGCGAGCTCCCGCTCTACGTGTCCGGGCTGCGCCGTCCCACCACCGCCGAGCGGGTCGCGCGGGCGCGCGAGCTGGCGGACGAGGGGTACCGCGGCTTCAAGATGTTCCTGTCCGGCAGCGTGGCCGACATGGCCGCCGACGTGCGGGCGGTGCGCGAGGGGGTGGGCGGGGACGCCGTCGTCATGGTCGACCTGCTCTGGGGCCAGTCCCTCGGCACCGCCACCGAACTGGCGCGCGAGCTCGAGCCGCTCGGCGTGCGCTTCCTGGAGTGCCCGCTGCCGCTCGTCCCGGTCGAGGACCACGCGGTCCTCGCGGCGTCGACGTCCGTGCCCGTCGCGGCGGGCGAGCACGCGCACACCGTCGCCGAGGCGGTCGAGCTGGTGCGCCACGGCGTCCGCGTCGTGCAGCCGGACGTCGCCCGCACCGGCGTCACCGAGGGGCTGCGGATCGCCGAGGCCGTCCGGGCCGCCGGGGGCGACGTCACCTGGCACGTCGGTACCTGCTCCCCCGTCGCCTCCGCCACCAGCTGGGCGATGGCGACCACGGCCCCGACCGACCTGCTCCAAGAGCACCAGGTCGACCTGGGCGCCGCGGTCGACCGTCTCGTGCACGAGCCGCTGCCGGTGGTGGACGGGCGCGGCCGGCTGCCGCAGGTGCCCGGCACCGGGGTCGACGTCGACGAGGACGCCGTGCGCGCGGCGTCGACCCGCTCCTGCGACGTGCGCCTGCCGCGGTAGGTCTCAGCCGCTGTACGTGGGGAGCTGCGCAACCTCGAGCAGCTCGTCGAGCTCGCGCAGGTCGGTCTTGTCCAGGTGCGGCGCCGGCGTCCGGCAGGTGGTGTGCTCGATGACCCCGCGGCGCACGAGCACCTCTTTGATGACCGCCACGTTGTAGAGCATCTCGAACGTGAACAGGGGCGCGAGCGGCGCCAGCACCTCGCGGGCCGCGACGCGCTCGCCCGCGGCGTGCAGGTCGTGCGCGGCGCTCAGCCGGTCGACGTACGGCGGCGCCGGCATCGACCCGGCCGCGCCGCGGTCGAGCTCGCTCATGAGGAACACGCCGCCGAGACCGGCGAACACGCCGTCGAGCAGGTCGCCCACGGCGTCGACGGCCCGGGTGAGCTGGTGCGTGCTCGGCGAGGTCTCCTCCTTGAGGTAGCGCACCTGGGGCACGGCCTCGACGACCTCGCGCAGCCGCCCGAGCGGGATGGGGTGCCCGATGCGGGCGTTCTGCAGCACGATCGGCAGGTCCGACCCGGTGGCCAGGGTGCGGAAGTACCCGATCACGAAGTCCTGGTCGGGCGTGAAGAGGTGCTGCACCGGCGGGAGCGTGGCCATCACGCCGTCCGCGCCGATCGAGGCCGCGTGCGCCGACAGCCGTGCTGCCGCACCGGCGCTGCCGGCGGTGGCACCCACCACCACGGGCACCCGGCCGGCGACGGCCGCGACGACGACCTCGGTGGCGCGGCGGCGCTCGTCGTCGTCCAGGGCGAAGAACTCGCTCACCACACCCGGGTAGACGACGCCGGTGGCCCCGCCGGCGAGGCAGAACTCCACCTGGCGGCGCAGGCCCTCGTCGTCGACGGTCCCGTCGGGGCGGAAGCTGGTGACGGGGATCGCGAAGATGCCGCGCCACGGGGCGGGCGCTGCGGCGGTGGTGGTCACGGACGTCTCCTCAGTCGGCGTTCGTCAGATTCTACATAATGCAGTGGCGCAGACGGCGGGTCGGTCGTTGCGCGCACGGGCGCGCTTCTCGATACTTCGTCCATGACCGACCTGACCCGGCTGGACCCGCTGTCGAACCGAGGCAGCCTGGTCGACCAGGTGCGCGACTCGCTGCACGCCGCCATCACCGCCGGCGTGCTCGACCCGGGCTCGCGGCTGCGCGAGATCCCGCTGTCGCAGCACTTCGGCATCTCGACCACGCCGGTGCGAGAGGCGCTGCGGCGGCTCGAGAGCGAGGGGCTGGTGCAGGTGCAGCCCCGCCGGGGCGCGGTCGTGGTCGCCCTCGACGACGACGTCGTCAGCGACCTGTACGACCTGCGGATGGTGCTCGAGACCGCGGGCGTGCGGATGGCCGCCTCGGCGCCCGACCTCGAGCTGTCGGGCGTGTACGCGCTGATGTCGCAGCTCGAGACCCTCGTCGACGGGCCGGAGTCGGAGTTCGCGCACGTCGACGTGGCCCTGCACCGCGCCATCAACGACCTGTCCGGCAACCGCGAGCTCGCCGAGGCCGCCGAGCGCGTGCACCGGCGCATCCAGGCCGTCCGGGTGCGCTCGGCGGTGCCCGGCCGGCTGCGGATCGCGCAGGACCAGCACGCCGAGATGGTCGACGCGCTGCGCCGTCGCGACCCCGACCTCGCCGAGGCCGCCACCCGCGCGCACATCGGGTCGGCGAAGGAGAACGTCCTGTCGGTGCTGCGCGCTCGGCGCGAGGAGGCCGGCGCCGAGGCGCAGGTGGGCTGAGCCGTCGCGTCCTGGCCGGTGCCGGTCCCGGCGGTCACTTCGAGCCCGTGAAGGCGATGCCCTGGATGAACTGGCGCTGCAGCACCAGGAACAGCGCGATCATCGGCAGCGCCGCCAGGGTGGCGGCGGCCATGAGCACCGGCCGGTCCGTGAGGAACTCGCCCTGGAAGTTGGCGAGACCGACGCTGAGCGGCGCCTTGGTCTCGTCGCTGATGACCACGAGCGGCCAGAGCAGGTCGTTCCAGGAGTAGAGCACCGTGATGATCGTCGCGGCCAGCAGACCGGGCTTGGCGAGCGGCAGCATCACCGAGAAGAAGGTGCGGAACGGGCCGGCGCCGTCGAGCCGCGCGGCCTCCATCAGCTCGCGCGGCAGCGACATGAAGAACTGCCGCATCAGGAACACCGTGAAGATGCCCGAGAAGTGCGGCAGCACCAGGCCCAGGAAGGTGTTGGTCAACCCGAGCGACTGCACGATCTCGTACTGCGGCAGCAGGAACAGCTGTCGCGGCACCATCAGCAGCGTGAGCAGCGCGTAGAAGATGACGTCGCGCCCGGGGAACCGCAGGCAGGCGAAGGCGTAGGCCGCCATCGCCCCGAGGAACACGTGGCCGACGATCAGGCACAGCGCGTACCCGGTGCTGACGGCGAACATGCTCAGCAGCGGGATGCGCTCGAAGGCGTTGACGTAGTTCGCCGGCTCGAACGACTGCGGCAGGAACGTCGGCGGCACCCGCAGCGACTCGCTCAGGGTCTTGACCGACGTCAGCACCTGCCACAGGAACGGGAACACCACGAGCGCCGACAGCACCATGAGGAACAGGTGCGCGCCGGTGTGCGAGCCCTGCAGCGCGCGCGAGGACGACTGCGGCTGCTCGTCGTCCTTGCCGGGACGCAGGCGCAGGCCCGCGCGCCGGACCGCCGTGCTCGTCTCAGGCATAGTTCACCCACCGCCGCTGGAGCCGGAACTGGATCAGCGTGAGCACCAGGACGACCGCCACCAGGACGACCGCGATCGTCGAGGCGTAGCCGCGGTCGTTCTCGATGAACCCGACCCGGTAGAAGAGGTAGACGACCGTCTGGGTGTCGTTGATGACGGGGTTGCGCACGCCGCCGCTGGCGACGCCGATCATGGTGAACATCAGGTCGAACATCTGCATCGCCGAGATCACGCTGGTCACGCTGACGAAGAAGGTCACGGGCGTGAGCATCGGGACGGTGATGCTGCGGATCGTGCGCCACCGCCCGGCACCGTCGATCGCCGCTGCGTCGTACAGCTCGGGGTGGATGCTCTGCAGCCCGGCGAGGAACAGCACCACGTTGTAGCCCAGCGTCGACCAGACGCCGACGAGGCCGACGGCCAGCAGCGCGAACCGCTTGTCCTGCAACCAGGCCTGACCGGGTATGCCGATCGCCTCGAGCGCGGCGTTCAGCGGCCCGTACTCGCCGTTGAACACCGTGGACCACACCAGACCGGCCGCGACCGGCAGCACGACGACCGGCAGGAAGAAGATCACCCGGTAGACCGACTTGAACCGGATGCCGCGCAGGTCGAGCTGCACCGCGATCAGCATCGCCAGCGGCACGCCGGCGAGGATGAGCAGGGTGTAGACCACGGAGTTGCGGAACGCGCCGATCACGTCCTCGTCGGCGAGCAGCCGGGCGTAGTTGTCGAGCCCGGTGAAGGTCGAGCCGCCGAAGAACCCCGACTCGGTCATCGACAGGTAGGCGCCACGGACCAGCGGGTAGAACTGGAACACGACCAGGAAGACCGTCACCGGGGCGATGAACAGGTACCCCGCCCACGCCTCGACGGACCTGCCCGACCGGCCCCTCCGTGGCCGGTCGGGCGCGGTCGGGGGTGCCGCGCTCCTCGGGGGAGCCTGCGTCATGTCAGCCGTTCTCCTTGGCCAGCACTTCCTCGATCGCCGCGTCCGCGTTCTTCGCCGCCTCCGCGGCGGGGACCTTCAGGTCGAAGGCCGGGGCGAGGGCGTCGACCATGGCGCCGGTCCACTCGGTGGTCAGCTTGGTCGTGGGGCCGGGGACGCCGTCCGCGGCGGAGTCGGTGATGGCGGCCATGTTCCACTGCGGGAACTGCTCGGCCCACACGACCGCCGCGTCCTTCTCGGCGGGCTGCACGACCACCTTCGACTGCGCACCGACCTTGGCGCCGTCGGGACCGCCGATGAAGGACAGGAACTTCCAGGCGGCCTCGGGGTGCTCGCTGTTCGACGACATCGCGTAGGCGTTGGCGCCGAGCAGGGTGGCGTCGCCGCCGGGGCCGGCGGGCATCTGCACGACGTCGATCTTGTCCTTGATCGCCGCGTCGGCGTCGAAGATGCCCGGGTGCCAGGAGCCCGCGTAGATCATCGCGGCCTTGCCCGACTGGAACATCGCGGCCGGGGCGGTGTCGAGCTGCGCCTGGTAGGTGGGCGCCGAGCCCGCCTCGATCATGTCGGTCCAGAACTCGATGCCCTCGATCGCCTCGGGCTGGTCGAGCAGCGCCTCGGTGCGGTCGTCCGAGATCACCTGCCCCCCGGCCTGGAAGATGGTGTTGTAGAACGACTGCGTGCCGTCGTACAGCGTCGTGACGCCGTACACGCCGTTCGGGGTGTCGGTGAGCGCGGCCGCCGCGGTCTGCAGGTCCTCCCACGTCCAGTCGGCGGTGGGGTACTCGACGCCCTTGGCGTCGAACATCTCCTTGTTGAACCAAAGCTCGACGGTCGCGGCGCCGCGGGGGAAGCCGTAGATGCTGTCGTCGTAGGTGACCTGCTGCAGCGCGGCGTCGGGGTAGGCCGACAGGTCGAAGTCGCTCTCCTCGATCAGCTCGTCGAGGTTCTGGGTGACGCCCTCGGAGGCGTAGAGGTCGCGGTCGTTGGCGTGCAGCCAGAACACGTCCGGCGCGTCGCCGCTGGAGGCCTGCACCTGCAGCTTGGTCGCGTACTGGTTGAACGGCACCGTCTCGTACGTGACCGAGATGTTCTCGTTCTCGGCCTCGAACGCGTCGATGAACGCCTGCATGGCCGGGGTCTGGCTCTCGTCCCAGCCGGCGAATCGCAGCTCGACGGGACCCTCGTCCCCGCCGCCACCACCCTCGGTGCCGGGGTCGGAACCGCCGCACGCGGCGAGCGCGAGCACGGCGGACGCCGCTGCGAGAGCCTGGAGCGGACGGCGGGAGCGGTTGAGCGTCATGACGGTCCTCCTGGTGCCTGGCATCGTCGCCTCGGCCGAACATACATTATGCGTAATCAGAGTCAAGGGATGTCGCCCGGGTACCGCGGCAGGGCTTCTGCAGCGGTGCGGCGCGTGATCGTCCTGCCCCGGGAGGACCAGACATGGCGCACGCACCGACCGACCCCGCCGCGCGGCCCGACGTGGTCGTCGTCCTGGTCGACGACCTGGGCTGGACCGACCTGTCGTGCTACGGCTCCACGTTCTACGAGACGCCGCGGCTCGACGCGCTGGCGGCGCAGGGCGCGCTGTTCACCGACGCGTACGCCGCGTCCCCGGTCTGCTCCCCGAGCCGCGCGAGCCTGATGACCGGGAAGTACCCGGCCACGCACGGCATCACGGACTGGATCGGCGGGCACGGCGTGGGGCGCCTGCTCGACGTCCCGTACTTCCACCACCTGCCGCTCAGCGAGGAGTCGCTGGCCAGCGCGCTGGCGGCCGAGGGCTACCGCACGTGGCACGTCGGGAAGTGGCACCTCGGCACCCGGGTGACCTGGCCGCAGCAGCACGGGTTCGAGGTCAACGTCGGCGGGTCCGAGCTGGGGATGCCGCCGTCGTACTTCAGCCCCTACGGGCTGCCCAACCTGCCCGACGGCCCGGACGGCGAGTACCTGACCGACCGGCTGACCGACGAGGCCATCGCGCTGGTGGGCTCGGCCGACGAGCGTCCGTACCTGCTGAACCTGTGGCACTACGCGGTGCACACGCCCGTCCAGGCCCCGCGAGACCTGGTGGCGAAGTACGAGGCCAAGGCGGGACGGCTCGGCCTCGACCTGCGCGACCCGATCGACGAGGGTGAGCCGATGCCCTCGGTGCACCTGGCCGGCGTGCGCGTGCGCCGGCGGCTGTTCCAGTCCGACCCCGTGTACGCCGCCATGGTCGAGAACCTCGACACCAACGTCGGGCGCCTGCTCGACGCGATCGAGGCGGCGGGCCGCACCGACCGCACGGTCGTCGTCGTCACCTCCGACAACGGCGGGCTCGCCACGGCAGAGGGCTCGCCGACGTCGAACGCGCCGCTGTCCGAGGGCAAGGGGTGGATGCAGGACGGCGGCATCCGCGTCCCGCTGGTCGTCCGCTGGCCCGGCGTCGTCGCGCCCGGGACGCGCTGCGCCGAGCCGACCACCACGCCCGACCTGTTTCCGACGCTGCTGGCCGCCGCCGGCGTCGACCCCGCCGACCGCGAGCTCGACGGCGTCAGCCTCGAGCCGCTGCTGCGGGGCGAGCCGATGGAGCGCGGTCCCGTCTACTGGCACTACCCGCACTACGGGAACCAGGGTGGCCAGCCCTCCGCGGGCGTGCGCGACGGCTCGCTCAAGCTGATCCGCTGGTACGACGGCGACCGGACGGCGCTGTTCGACCTGTCCACCGATCCCGGGGAGGAGCACGACCTGTCGGCCACCCGCCCGCAGGACGCGCGCCGGCTGCGCGAGCTGCTCGACGCGTGGCTCGGCCGCACCGGCGCGATCGTCCCACGCCCGAACCCGCGGGCGCCGCGCTGACCGGTGCCGTCAGGGCACGGCGTCGCGCACCACCCGGAACCCGGTGTTCGCGGTGGACGAGTCGGTGGTGGTGCGGCTGCGGGCCGCCACCCGGTAGCGGTTGCAGTACGAGACGTGGCACAGGTACGAGCCGCCGCGCAGGACCCGTTCGGCCGCACCGGGCAGCCAGGGGTCCTGGCAGTGCTCCCACACGTTGCCCACCAGGTTCCGGAGGCCGAACCCGTTGGGGGAGAACGCGTCGACGGGGACGGTGCCGGTGTCGTGCGGCGACGGCTCGGGGAACGCGCCCTCCCAGACGTTGCACCGCGGACCTCCCGGCCCCAGCGGCTCCTCGTCGCCCCAGGGGAAGCGGGCGCCGACCAGCCCGCCGCGCGCGGCGTGCTCCCACTCGGCCTCGGTCGGCAGCCTGGTGCCCGACCAGGCGCAGAACGCCTGCGCGTCGTCCCACGACACGTGCACGACCGGGTGGTCCTCGCGTCCCCCGGTGCCGGAGCCCGGCCCTGACGGCGCCCGCCAGGAGGCGTCGCGCACCGCCACCCACCACGGCGCGCCCGGGACGTGCGCGTCGAGCACGGCGTCGCGGGCGTCGTCCGCGAGCAGGGCGCGGACGACGAACGACCAGCCGTACCGCTCGGCGTCGGTGACGTACCCGGTGGCGTCCGCGAAGACCGACCAGAGCGCGGTGGTCACCGTGCCCCGGCCGACCAGCAGGGCGTCGACGTGCGCGTCGCGGACGGGCCCCTCGGCGTCACCGGGGACCGCGTCGGCGTCCTGCGACCCCATCCGGAACGTCCCGCCGGGCACCGGGACCAGGCCGAGGGCCGCCTCGGCCTGCCGGGCACCGTCCTGCGTCCGGGGCGGACGGCAGTCGCGGGCACCGCCCCTCGACGGCGTGCAGCACGGGTCGCCGTCCACGCCGCACCTCCCTGCGTCCGTCCCCGGCCCCGATCACAGCACATCGCGGACCGTGCGCTGCGACCCGGATGCGTGCGTTCTGCTCCGGGCAGGAGCAGGATGGCGCCCGACGTCGACGTCGGAGGTGGTGCACGTGCCCGCACGCACGCACCGCAGGAGGTTCGGGGCCTCGGTCTGGACGCTGCTGCTGGTGGTCGCGCTGTCCGCGTGCGGGGTGACCCGCGGCGACGACAGCCGCGACCTCGACATGCTGATCCCCAACTCCCCCGGTGGCGGCTACGACCAGACCGGGCGCGCGGCGGTCGCCGCGATGGAGGACGCCGGCATCACCGGCGGCTCGTTCACCGTCCAGAACATCATCGGCGCGGGCGGCTCGGCCGCGATGGCGACGCTGATGGGCAAGTCGGGCGACGAGCACACGATGATGACGGTCGGCCTCGGCGTCGTCGGGTCGCTCTACTCGTTCGGCAGCGACTTCTCGCTGCAGGACACCACTCCCCTGGCCAGGCTCATCACCGAGTCCGAGGGCGTGCTCGTCCCGGGCGACAGCGAGTTCGAGACCATAGACGACCTCGCCCAGGCGTGGACGGCCGACCCGGGCTCGATCACGGTCGGGGGCGGGTCGTCGCCGGGCGGGCCCGACCACCTGTTCCCGATGCAGCTCGCGAGCACGCTCGGCATCGACGCCCGCGAGGTCAACTACGTGAGCTACGACGGCGGTGGTCCGCTCACGTCGGCGTTGCTGGGCAACAAGATCCAGGTCGGGTTCTCCGGGCTGTCGGAGTTCGAGGGGCAGATCGAGTCGGGCGAGCTGCGGGTGCTCGCGGTGTCGGGCGAGGAGCGCAACCCGCAGGAGTCGCTCGCCGACGTCCCGACCCTGACCGAGGCGGGCATCGACCTGGTGTTCGTGAACTGGCGCGGGGTCCTCGCTCCCCCGGACGTCAGCGACGAGCGGCGCGACCAGCTGGTCACCTACCTCGAGGAGATGCACGACTCGCAGGAGTGGCAGACCGCGCTGGAGGAGAACGGCTGGACCGACGCGTTCATCGTCGGTGACGAGTTCGACGAGTTCCTCGTCGAGCAGGACGAACGGGTCTCGACCACCCTCGACGAGCTGGGGCTGCTGTGACCACGTCGCTGACGAAGGCCGAACCCCGACCCGCGGTGGACAGGGCGCAGTACGGGCTGGCGGCCGTCCTGGCCGTCGTCGGGCTCTGGACGATCTACGACGCCTCGACGCTGAACGTCGGCTTCGGCGACCCCGTGGGACCCCGCGTCTTCCCGTACGCGATCGGCGCCGGGACGGTGCTGCTCGCCGTCCTGCTTGCCGTGGCGACCGCGCGTGGCGACCGCGCCGAGGGCGAGGAGGGCGAGGACGTCGATCTGGCCCAGCGGCCCGACTGGCTCACGGTCGTGAAGCTGCTCGGGTTCCTCGTCCTGACCATGCTGACGGTCAACCTGCTCGGCTGGGCCATCGTCGGTGCGGTGCTGTTCGCCGGGTGCGCCTGGTCGCTGGGCAGCCGCACCGTGCTGCGCGACGTGGTCGTCGGCGTCGTGCTGTCGGTCGGGTCCTGGTACTTCTTCTACGTCACGCTCGGCGTTCCGCTGACACCCGGTGTGCTGGACGGGATCCTGTGATGGAGGCGCTCGAGCTGCTCTGGGGCGGCCTCGCCGAGGCGTTCACGCCGACCAACCTGCTGTACGCCGCGCTCGGCGTCGTCGTCGGCACCTTCATCGGCGTGCTGCCCGGCATCGGCCCGGCGATGGCCGTCGCGCTGCTGCTGCCGCTCACCTACGGGCTCGGCCCCGTGCAGGCGCTCATCGTCTTCGCCGGCATCTACTACGGCGCGATGTACGGCGGGTCGACCACGTCGATCCTGCTGAACACGCCCGGCGAGTCGTCGTCGGTGATGACGGCGATCGAGGGCAACAAGATGGCCAAGGCCGGACGCGCCGCGCAGGCCCTCGCCACCGCCGCCATCGGCTCGTTCATCGCCGGGACGATCGGCACGCTGCTGGTCGTGCTCTGCGCGCCGGCGCTGGCCACCCAGGCCGTGAAGATCGGTGCGCCGTCGTACTTCGCGATCATGCTGTTCTCGCTGGTGCTGGTGACGTCGGTGCTCGGCTCGTCGAAGCTGCGCGGGTTCATCGCCCTCGCCATCGGGCTGACGATCGGCCTCGTCGGGCTCGACCTCTCGACCGGGCAGGCGCGGCTGATCTTCGGGCAGCTGCAGCTGGCCGACGGCATCGACATCGTCGTGGTGGCCGTCGGCGTCTTCGCCCTCGGTGAGGCCCTCTGGGTCGCCGCGCACCTGCGCCGCACACCCCTGCAGATCATCCCGGTCGGGCAGCCGTTCCTCGGCCGGGAGGACTGGAAGCGCTCGTGGGGGCCGTGGCTGCGCGGCACGGCGATCGGCTTCCCGTTCGGCGCCGTGCCGGCAGGTGGCGCCGAGACGCCGACCTTCCTGTCGTACCTGCTCGAGCGCCGGCTGTCGCGACGCCGCGACGAGTTCGGCAAGGGCGCGATCGAGGGCGTGGCCGGGCCCGAGGCGGCCAACAACGCCTCGGCCGCAGGCACGTTCGTGCCGCTGCTCGCGCTCGGCCTGCCGGTGACCGCGACTGCGTCGATCATCCTGGCCGCGATGCAGTCGTACGGCATCCAGCCGGGTCCCGAGCTGCTCGGCGACCAGGGCGACCTGGTCTGGACGCTGCTCGCGAGCCTGCTGATCGGCAACGCGCTGCTGCTGATCATCAACCTGCCGCTGGCGCCGGTGTGGGCGCGGCTGCTGCGCATCCCCCGGCCGCAGCTGTACGCGGGCATCCTGTTCTTCGCCGCGCTCGGTGCGTACGCGGTGAACCAGCAGGGGTTCGACCTGCTGCTGCTGATCCTGTTCGGCCTGGTGGGCTTCGCGATCCGCCGCTTCGGCCTGCCCGTGCTGCCGCTGATCCTCGGCGTCATCCTCGGCCCGCTGCTGGAGACGAAGATGCGCGAGGCGCTCGACCTGTCGAACGGCGCGGTGACGGGGCTGTTCGACGAGGTGCTGGCGCTGGTCGTCTACGCGCTGGTCGTCGTGGTGCTGGTGGCGCCGTTCGCCGCCAGGATGGTGCGCACGCGCAGGAGCAGGACCGACCAGGAGGTGTCGCGGTGACCGTCGTCGTGGGGTACATCCCGAACGAGTACGGCGAGGCCGCGCTGGAGGCGGGCCTGGTCGAGGCGCGGCGGCGGGGCCTTCGCGTCGTCGTCGTCAACTCCTCCAAGGGCGACCAGCTCGTCGACGACCGGTTCGCCTCGCCCGAGGCGCTCGCCGGGCTCGAGGGCCGCTTCGGCGACGTCGAGCACGAGGTGCGCCAGACCGTCGGCGAGGACGTCGCCGACGAGCTGCTGAAGGTGGCTGACGAGGTCGGCGCCACGATGGTCGTCATCGGCCTGCGGCACCGCACCCCGGTCGGCAAGCTCTTCATGGGCTCGGTCGCGCAACGCGTGCTGCTGCACGCGCGCGTGCCCGTCCTGGCGGTCAAGCCCTAGCCGGACGCCGTGGACGAGCTGGGCGCCGCCCTCGACACCGCGCACCGGCACGCGAGCGGGTGGCTGGCGTCCCTCGGCGACCGGCCCGTGCCGCCGCGGTCGGGCGTGGCCGACCTCGTCACCGCGCTGGGCACCGAGCTGCCCGACGGGCCGACACCGGCCGAGGACGTGGTCGAGCACCTCGCGGGCGTCGCCGACGACGGGCTCACCGCGATGCCGTCCGGACGCTTCTTCGGCTTCGTCATCGGGGGCACGCACCCTGCGGCGCTGGCGGCCGACTGGCTCGTCAGCGCGTGGGACCAGAACGCCGGGCTGCGCACGGTGACACCGCTGAACACCGCCTGCGAGGACGTCGCCTCCGCCTGGCTCCTCGACCTGCTCGGGCTGCCGGCCGGATCGGCAGTCGGGTTCGTGACCGGCGGCACGATGGCGAACTTCACCTGCCTCGCCGCGGCGCGCGACGAGCTGCTGCGCCGGGTCGGGTGGGACGTCGCCGAGCGCGGCCTGCTCGGCGGCCCGCGGGTGCGGGTGCTGGTCGGTGCCGAGCGGCACGACACCGTCGACCTCGCCCTGCGCTACCTGGGACTCGGTGCGCCCGAGGTGGTCGAGGCCGACGCGCAGGGGCGCCTCGACGTCGCCGCCCTCACCGCGGCGCTGGAGGCGAGCGACGACGGGCCGACGGTGGTCGTGCTGCAGGCGGGCAACGTCCACTCCGGTGCCTTCGACCCGTTCGCCGAGGCGGTCGAGGTGGCGCACGCGCACGGCGCGTGGGTGCACGTCGACGGTGCCTTCGGGTTGTTCGCCGGGGCGTCGCCGCGGCTCCGCCACCTCGTCGCGGGCTACGAGCGCGCCGACTCGTGGGCGAGCGACGCGCACAAGACGCTGAACGTCCCGTACGACTGCGGGTTGGCGGTCGTGCGCGACCCGGCCGCGCTGCGGGCGGCGATGGGCATGGAGGGCGCGTACCTGGTGCGCGACGCCGCCGGTGACCCGTACGAGAAGGTGCCCGAGCTGTCGCGCCGGGCCCGGGCCGTGCCGGTGTGGGCGGTGCTGCGGGCGCTCGGCCGCTCTGGTGTCGCTGGTCTGGTGGAGTCGTTCTGCGACAACGCGTCCCGCTTCGCGGCGGGGTTGGCGGGGGTGCCCGGCGCCGCCGTCCTCAACGACGTGGTGTTCAGCCAGGTCTGCGTGTCGTTCGGGTCGGACGAGCGGACGCGCGCCGTGGTCGCCGGGATGCTCGAGGACGGCACGGCGTGGACGACCGGGTCGACCTGGCAGGGACGGGCGGTGCTGCGGATCTCGGTGTGCGGGTGGTCGACGACGCACGACGACGTCGACCGGACGCTGGACGCGCTGCGCCGCGTGGCCTCAGCCGTCTGACGCGGCGGCCCGGCGCCGGCGCACCAGGTCGACGAGGCTGGCGGCCAGCGACACCAGCACGGTGACGAGGGTGACGCGCAGCGCGATCGCGGCGGCGTGCTGCAGGTCGCCGTCGGCCGCCACGGCGAAGAACACCGCGCCGACGAGGGCGATGCCGGTGGCCGTCCCCATCCGCTGGCCGGTCTGCAGCACTCCCCCGGCCGTGCCGGCCCGCTGCACCGGGACGTCCGCGAGCGTGAGGGTGATGTTCGGCGAGATGACGAAGCCGGACCCGATGCCGGCGACGAGCAGCGGCAGCGCGAGCGCCCAGCCGAGCGCCGGACCGTCGACGAGGGACAGCACGACGTCGACGGCGACCAGGCCGAGCACGACGGTGACGAGGCCGCCGGTGACAACCAGTCGGCCGTAGCGGGTGACCAGCCGTCCGCCGATCAGGGCGGTGACGGCACCGCCGACGGCGAACGGGGTGGTCGCGGCGCCGGCCTGCAGGGCGCTGTAGCCGAGTCCCTCCTGGAACAGCAGGGTCAGCACGAAGAAGACGGCGGTGAAACCGGCGAAGTACACCGAGCCGACGACGGCACCCGGGGTGTAGCCGCGGACGCCGAACAGCGCGAGGTCAACCAGCGGCTCCTTACCACGGGCGGCGAACCGCTTCTCCCACAGCACGAACGCGACCACCAGCGCGACCCCGACGAGCACCAGCCACCAGCCGGTGGCGGCGCCGCCGGAGCGCCCCTCGACCAGCGGCAGCAGCAGCGCCAGCACGCCGGCGCCGAGCAGCACGACGCCGACCGGGTCCAGCGACTCGCGGCGCCTGCTGTCGGCCCTGTCCGCGGGGATCCAGCGCATCGCCAGGGCGATCGCGGCGACGCCGATCGGCAGGTTCACGAAGAAGATCCAGCGCCAGCCGTCCTCCACCCCGAGTCCGCCGATGATGACGCCGCCGAGGAGCGGGCCGACGGCCGTCGAGATCCCGACGGTGGTGCCGAACATGCCGAAGGCCCGGGCGCGCTCGGCGCCGCGGAAGAGCTGCTGGATCAGCGCGGAGACCTGCGGGTTGAGCAGGCCACCGCCGACGCCCTGCAGCAGGCGTGCCGCGACGAGCACCTCGGGGGTCGGCGCCAGACCCGCGGCGAGGCTCGAGAGCGTGAAGAGGGCGACGCCGGCGACGAACACCATCCGGCGGCCGCGGGCGTCGCCGAGGCGCCCGGCGGGGATGAGGACGAGACCGAAGGCGAGCGCGTAGCCGGAGACGACCCACTGCAGGTCGGCCTCCGACGCGCCGACGCCCTCACGGATCGACGGGAGCGCGACGTTGACGATGCTGACGTCGAGCAGCGACATGAACCCGGTGACGAGGCAGACCGCGAGCGCCTTCCAGCGGCGCGGGTCGGGCTGCTCGTCGGTCCTGCGGTCCTCGCTGCGGGTGGCGGGCGCAGGTTCGGGCACCCGCTGATCATCGGTCAGGGCCGCAGCGGCCGCATGCGGTGACCTCCTTCACGGCGGTTCCGCTCGTCTGGGGGCCTGTCGTCGGGTTTGATGGTGGAGCGGTCGTCGGGCGCCCCGGCCCGGCCACCCGGCGGACGGGGAGGTGACGACCGCTTGTTCGAGCGTGCTGGCGCCCTGCGCGAGGCGTACGAAGGCGTGGACTGGTCCCGCTCGCCGGTCGGTGAGCCGTCCACCTGGAGCCCCGCCCTCTGGCAGGCGGTCGAGACCGTCTGGCACACCCGGTTCCCGGCCACCTTGCTGTGGGGCCCCGACTTCGTGCTGCTCTACAACTCGGCGTACGCCGAGATGATCGGGACCAAGCACCCGGACGCGCTCGGCGCGCTGACCGAGGCCGTCTTCCCCGAGGCGTGGGACGTGGTCGGCCCCCGGATGCAGTCGGTGCTGGCCGGCGAGGGCTCCTGGTACGTCGAGGACGAGCGGTTGCCGCTGGTGCGCAACGGGTTCCTCGAGGAGTGCTGGTTCACCTACTCGTACTCGGCGGTGCACGGCGCGGACGGCGCGATCGAGGGCGTCGTCGACATCACCCAGGAGACCAGCCGCCAGGTCATCGACCGGCGCCGGCTCGAGCTGCTCGCCCACCTCGGGGGCCGGGTCGACGCGCTGAGCGAGCGCGACGGCGTGCCGGGCCTGGTCGCCGACCTGGCCGACCTGCAGCACCCCGACCTGCCCGCCATCGGCTACCGCCACCCCCGCGCGACGGGCCGGGCGTCCGCGACGCCGCGCGACGGGCTGCCGATGGCGCCGCGCGAGGCGCTGCCCGAGTCGGGTCCGCTCGTGGAGCAGGTCGACGAGCGCACCGTGGCGTGGGTGCCGCTGCGAGCCGACGGGGGCGACGCACCGGACCCGCCGGTGCTCGTGGTCGCGCTCAACCCGCTGCTCCCGCCGGACAAGGAGTACCTGGCCTTCCTCGACCTGGTCGCCGCCACGGTGCGGCAGGGCATCGACCGGCTCGACCTGCTCGAGGCCGAGCGGCGCATCCTGCAGGACGAGCGCGCGCTGTCGGAGGCGCTGCAGCGCAGCATGCTCGCCACCCCCGTCCAGCGGCCGGGGGTGCGGGTCGCGGTGCGCTACCAGCCGGCCGCGCACGAGGTGCAGATCGGTGGCGACTGGTACGACGCCTTCATCGGGCACGACGGCGCGCTGATGCTGACCGTCGGCGACGTCACCGGGCACGACCGCGAGGCGGCGGCCGCGATGGCCCAGGTGCGCAACCTGCTGCGGGCCCTGGCGTTCACCCTGGGCGAGCCGCCGAGCGCCGTCGTCACGGCCCTGGACGAGGCGATGGAGGGGCTCGGCGTCCGGACGATCGCCAGCACCGTGCTCGCCCGGGTCGAGGACGGCCCGGACGACGAGCCCGCGGGTTCTCGGGTGCTGCGCTGGACCAGCGCCGGCCACCTGCCGCCCGTCCTGATCGAGCCGGACGGCTCCGCGCGGATGCTCACCGCCATCCCCGACCTGCTGCTGGGTGTGCGCGCCTCGGCCTCCCGCCACGACCACCAGGTCGTGCTGCGCCCGGGCAGCACCGTCGTGCTCTACACCGACGGGCTCGTGGAGCGGCGCACGGACTCGCTGGAGCGCGGTCTCGGCTGGCTGACCGAGCGGCTCGGCGGGCGGGCCGACCTCGACGCCGAGGAGGTGGCCGACCTGCTGATGGCCGACCTGGCGCCCGAGGTCGAGGACGACATCGCCGTGCTGGTGCTGCGGGTGGAGGAGCCCGCTCAGTAGACGACGCCGAACCAGGTCGACGCGCAGCCGTGGCAGACGTCCTGGGAGAAGCGGTGCTCGGGCGGCGTCAGGCGACGGCAGTAGCGGCACATCCGCAGGCTGCGACGGCGCGAGGCGACCACGGCCTCGACCTGCTCGCCGAGCGCGGTCAGGTGCTGGGCGTCGACGACCGCGACCACGCCCGGCAGGTACGCCAGGCCGTGCGTGCCGTGCAGCCACTCCCCGACCGGACGGGCGACGACCGCGTCGGGGCCACGGATGCCGAGCACGACCAGGGCCGGCTCCCCGGCGACGTACCAGTCCGTGCCCTCGTCGAGGGCGTGGGCGAGCTCGCGGCGTCGCGGGTCGTCGTCCGTCACCCAGGCGCGGACCAGCTCGGTGTCGTCGGGCGAGAGGTCGTGCCGACGCCAGTGGGCCCCGATCGCGTCGGCGAGCTCGCGCGGCTCGCGGCCGAGGCGGTCGGCGAGCTCCTGGGTGAGGTCGTCGTCGGTGGGGTCCACCGGCCCAGGGTGACGGGACGCTCCGACAGCCGCCCTCAGGCCCGCTGCTCGCTCACCGACTTCAGCGCCGTGAGCCCCTTCTCGAAGTCGGGACCGAGGAGCTTGTCCATGCTCCGGACCAAGCCCATCACCCGGGTCATCAGCGTGAGCGGCCCGGTCATCGACCAGGTGACGTAGGTGCCGCGGTCCTCGGGACGCAGCTCGAGCGTGGTCGTGTTGCTCGACCGGAACGGCTTCACGAACTGCAGGTCGATCACGAGCCGGCGCGGGGCGTCCGCCTCGGTGATCTCCATGCTCCCCTGGCCGACCTTGCGGTTGCCCGACCACGCGTAGTGCTGCCCGACGCCGGACTCCGCTCCCGTGTAGGTGCGCTGCTGGTCGGGGTCCATGCCCTCCCACGGCGACCACGCCTCCCAGCGGTGCAGGTCGACCACGTGCGACCACACCACCTCCGGCGGGGCCTGGATCGTCGTGGTGCGGGTGACGGTGTAGGTGCCGGCCATGACGTCGACGCTAGCCCTCGGACGCGTGGTCCCGCGCCGCCCGACCGGGTACCGCGCGGTCGGCAGTCGGAGCGCTCGCGACCGACAGCTGACGCCGGGTGTGGCGAACAGGTCGGCGTCGCCGGGCTCGGGTAGCGTCCCGGGACCGTGGCCATCGTCGACGCCGCAGCGGGGCTGCTGTTCACCGCCGCTCCGGGCACCGGCAGCACGGCCCTGATCGCGGCGCTGCGGGGCCCACCGCGACGTCGTCGCCGTGCCTCCCCCCGACGCGGTGCGGGTCGCCGGCGTCGACGCCAAGCACGGGACCGCGACCCAGCTCGTCGCCGCGGGTCTGCTCGACGCCGACCACGGCCTGCGCGTGGTCACCACGACACGCAACCCGTTCGACTTCTACGTGGCCGAGTACGAGCGCAACCGCTGGGTGCAGGACCTGCGCGACCCGGCCTCGTGGGTGCACCACACGCCCGGGGCGCTCGACAGTGTCGTCGACGCCATCACGCTCGACTTCGCGACCTGGGTGACGCGCGCGGTCGGCGAGCCGGCGCAGCCGCGCCGGCTCAACGCGGGCCACGTCCTGGAGGCCGACGTCGTGCTGCGGATGGAGCACCTCGAGCAGGACCTGCGCGACCTGCTGGACCTCGACCTGCAGGTGCCGCCCACCAATGTCACCGACCGCGACCGCGCCTACTGGCGGGCCTACGACGTCCGCACCCGAGCCCTGGTCGGGGCGGCGCACGCGGAGGACCTGGAGCGCTTCGCCTACCGGTTCTGACCTCCGCGTGTCGGCCGGGTCCTCTACCGTCGTGCCGGTGACCACGGGGACCTCCACCGCGACGACGATCGCGCTCTCCGGCCTGCCGGTCGTCTCGTACGCGATGGCGCACAACCGCATCCCCGTCGTCGACGAGGTGGCGGTGACGTCCGACCGCGACGCCGAGGGGGCGGTGCTCGAGTTCGCCGTGGTCGACGCCGAGGGCGTGCTGTCGAGCACCTGCACCCACGTCGTCGACCTCGCCGCCGGCGACCGCACCGTGGTCGCCGACGTCCGGCTCACCCTCGACCCGGCGCAGATGCTGCAGGTCGAGGAGCAGCGGCCCGGCCGGGTCACCGCGACGCTGCGGCTCGGCGACGAGAAGCTCGCGACGGCGTCGTCCGACGTGAGGGTGCTCGCGGCGCGGCAGTGGCTGGCCGAGCCGCCCGAGCTGTCGATGGAGATGCTGGCGGCGTTCGTCATGCCGCACGACCCGGCGGTGGGTCCCCTGCTCGACGAGGTGGCGGCGCTGCTGCACGACCGGACGGGGAGCGCGTCGTTGCAGGGCTACCAGTCCGGTCCCGAGCGCGTCGACGACGTCGTCCGCGCCGTGTTCGACGCCGCTCGCGCCCGGGGCATCCGGTACGCCGAGCCTCCGGCCAGCTGGGGCGACGTCGGCCAGCGGGTGCGTACGCCGACCCAGGTGCTCGACGAGCGGGTCGGCACCTGCCTCGACACCGTGGTCGCGCTGGCGGCGGTGCTGGAGCAGTGCGGCATCCGCCCGCTGCTGTGGATGGTGAGGGGGCACGCGTTCCTCGGGTACTGGCGCGAGGAGACCTCGCTGGGCAACATCGTGCTCACCGACGTGGCGCCCGTGGTGAACCTGCTCGACCTCGGGGCGATCCGCCTGGTCGAGACCACGATGGTCACCTCGACCGACACGGCACACGACGTCGACGCCTCGCACCGCTCGGCGTACACGCGCTGGCTCACCGGTGACCTCGACGAGGTGCTCGGGGTGGTCGACGTCTTCACGGCGCGCCGCAACGACGTGCTGCCGCTGCCCGCGCGGGGACGCACCCCGTCCGGTGAGGTGCAGGTCGTCACCTACCAGGCCGCCACGCACAGCAGCGCGCCCCGCGCGGCCGACGACCCGGCCCCCCGTGAGCGCGCCACGAGCTCGCCGGCGCCCCCTCGGGTGGCGCGGTGGAAGAACGCGCTGCTCGACCTCAGCCTGCGCAACCGGCTGATCAACTTCACCGACCGGTCGGCCGTCACCCTGACCGTGCCGGACGCGCGGTCGGCCACGCTCCCGACCCTCCTCGGACGCGGGCGCCCGCTGCACCTGTACCCGTCCGACGCGCTCGACGACGTGCACCTGGCCCGCGGCGTGACGAACGCCCGCCAGCTGCCGCCCGACCTGCTCGCCCAGACCCTGGACGACCGCGAGGCCGTCTGGACCGACGTCACCGGTGCCGCGTACCCCACCCTGATGCGCGCGCTGGCCCACCGCGCCCGCACCGCGCAGGAGGAGACCGGAGCGAACAACCTCTACCTCGCCCTCGGGTCGCTGGTGTGGGACTGGGACGGCCGGACGCTGCGCAGCCCCGTCGTGCTCGTGCCGGTGCACCTGGTCGCGCGGGCGCGGCAACGCACCTACCGGCTGGAGCAGGACGACACCGGCGCCCCCGCACCGAACTACTGCCTGCTGGAGAAGCTGCGGCAGGCCGGTGTCGAGGTGCCCGAGCTGCTGCCCGAGGGCGGCGAGCCCGACCTCGACGCCGCGCTCCGCACGCTGCGCGTCGCCGTGGCCGAGGCCGGACGGCCGTGGCGCGTCGAGGACACCGCGCACGTCGCGATCCTGCAGTTCGCCAAGTTCCGGCTGTGGAAGGACCTCGACGAGAGCTGGGAGTCGTTCTGCGAGAACCCCCTCGTCCGGCACCTCGTGCACACGCCGACCGACCCGTTCGCCGACGGCGCGGTGGGCGAGGACGACGTCGACCTGGACGAGCTCGCCGGCGCCTGCCCGGTGCCGGCCGACGCGTCCCAGCTGGCGGCGGTGCACGACGCCGTCCGCGGACGCTCCTTCGTGCTGGAGGGGCCGCCCGGCACCGGCAAGTCGCAGACGATCACGAACCTGCTGAGCCGCGCCGTCGCCGAGGGACGGCGGGTGCTGTTCGTCGCCGAGAAACGGGCCGCGCTCGACGTCGTGCAGAAGCGGCTCGACGCCGTCGGCATGGGCCCGTTCTCGCTCGACCTGCACGACAAGGGGTCTCGCCCGGCGACCGTGCGGGCACAGGTGAGGCAGGCGCTCGAGCACAGCCCTCTGGTCGACGAGCAGGGGCTGCACGCGCGGGAGGAGGAGCTGCGGGCGTCGAGGCGCACCCTCGACCGCTACGCACGGCGGCTGCACTCCCCCAACGCCGCGGGGCTGTCGCTGTACTCGGCGCGCGACGCGCTCCTGGCCTCGGGCGAGGGACCGACGCTGACGGTGCCGAGGTCGCTGCTCGCCGCGGCTGGCGACCTCACGTCGATGCGCGACCTCCTGCGGACGCTGCCCGACGTCGCCGACCCCGCGCGCCCCCGTCCGCGCCACCCGTGGGGCTTCGCGGGCGGCGACGTCGACGTCGCGCGGGCGCGGGCGGCGGGGCCGGCACTGACGAGCTGGTGCGGCGGCTGCCGCAGACCGGTGCGGACGCCGAGGTCGTGCGGACGGTCGGTTCTGCGCGCGAGCTCGAGCTGCTCGGACGCCTCGGGGCGCTCACCGGGCTCGGGCTGCGCTCCGACGAGCTCGACCGCACCCGGCTCGCGGGGTGGCGGGCCGAGGCCGACGCGCTGCTGACGCAGGTCCGTGCCCTCGCGGCGCAGCCGGCTCCCGCCCTGGCGTCGTTCCTGCCGACCGTGCTGTCGATCCACCAGCTGGCGGAGCTGGCCCAGCAGGCCAGGGACGCGGCGTCGTCGTTCTTCCTCGGTCGCAAGGGCCGGCTGCGTCGGGTCTTCGTGCACGTCGAGCCGGTCGTCCGCGGCGGGGTCGAGGTCGACCTGCGCGCCCTGCCCGATCTCCTCGCCGCGCTGCTGCCGCTGCGGGAGATCAACGAGGCCCTGCTGGCGCGGGTGCAGGCACTGGCGGGTGTGCGGGTGAAACCGGGGTGGAACGCGTTCGCGCCCGGCGCCCTCGACGACCTGGACGACGCCGTCCGCCGGGCCGAGGCGGGCGGTCGGGCGGTCGCTCCCGAGCACCCGGCGTCTGCCCCGCGACGCGCCTGGCTCGACGCGGGTGCGGGCTGGGAGTGGGGTGGTCGTACCCAGCAGCTGGTCGAGGAGCTGTTCACCGCCACCGGCGCCCACCCCGACGACGTCGCCGACTGGGCGGGCGGCTCGCTGGTCGACGCGTGGGTGGCGGGTCGCGACGGCCGCGACCTCGACGACCCCCAGCTGCTGGGGTTGCGCCGCTGGGCCGCCTTCGCGCAGGCGATCGAGCCGCTGCGGGCGGACCTTGGGGAGGCGCGGCGTGAGCTGCGCGACGGCCGGGTGCCGGCGGACGAGGCGGTGCAGGCGCTCGACCGAGGCCTCGCGGCGGCGTCGGCGACCGAGCGCGCCACCGACAGCGGCCTCGACGGGTTCGACCCGGTGTCGCACGAGCGCACCATCGCCCGGTTCCTCGGCTCGGCGACGGCCGTCCGCGACCTGATGGTGGCCGAGCTGCCGCGCCAGGTGGTGCGGGCGCGACCGTTCCGCGCCGACACGGCGACGGGACGGGTCGGCGCGCTGCAGCGCGAGCTGGGGCGCCAGCGAGGCGGTCTCGGCGTGCGGGCGCTGATGCAGCAGTACGGCGACCTGATCACGCAGGTGATGCCGTGCGTGCTGGTGAGCCCCGACTCGCTGTCACGGTTCTTCCCGGCGAAGGCGGGGTTGTTCGACCTGGTCGTGTTCGACGAGGCGTCCCAGATCAGGGTCGCCGACGCCGTCGGCGCGATGGGCCGCGCCCGATCGGTGGTCGTGGTGGGCGACAGCAAGCAGATGCCGCCCACGTCGTTCGCCGAGGTGACCGGCGAGTCGGTGATCGACACCCAGCTGTCGTCGCAGGCACCAGGGCTGGGCGCCGACGACGAGGCGGCGTTCGACGCGTCGGTGCTGGCGGTCGACGACGAGGAGAGCATCCTCACCGAGTGCGTGCAGGCGCGGGTGCCGCGGCACTGGCTGTCGTGGCACTACCGCAGCCAGGACGAGTCGCTGATCGCGTTCAGCAACCGGCACTACTACGAGGACCGGCTGGCGTCGTTCCCCGGCCCGCGCTCCGGGAACGACTCCACGGCAACCGGTTTCGGCCTCTCGCTGGTCCGCGTCGACGGCACGTTCCTGCGCTCCGGCAAGGGCCGGCAGCTGCGCACCAACCCGGTGGAGGCCGACGCGCTGGTCGCCGAGATCCGGCGGCGGTTCGACACCTCCCCCGACGCCGCACCGTCGATCGGCGTGGTGACCTTCAACGCGCCGCAGCGGCTGCTGGTCGAGTCGCTGCTGCGGGACGCGGGCGACGACCGGCTCGTCGAGGCGCTCGACGACCCGGACGGGCTGTTCGTGAAGAACCTGGAGAACGTCCAGGGCGACGAGCGCGACACCATCCTGTTCTCGACCGCGTTCTCGGTGAACGACAAGGGCGTGCTGCCGCTGAACTTCGGCCCGCTCAACCTGGTCGGCGGTGAGCGCCGCCTGAACGTCGCCGTCACCCGCGCCCGGCGACAGGTCGTCGTGTTCTCCTCGTTCGACCCGCACCAGCTGCGGGCCGACGAGACGACGTCGGTGGGCATCAAGCACCTGCGCGCGTACCTCGACCTCGCGGCCGGGTCGCTCGAGGACGGCGGTGGACGTGTCGGCGCTCCCCCGGTGGTCGACCGGCACCGCGACGAGGTGGCCGCCCGGCTGCGGGCCGCGGGCCTGGTGGTGCGCACCGACGTCGGGCTCTCGGACTTCCGGATCGAGCTGACCCTGGCCGCCCCGGGCGAGCCGGAGCGCCCGCTGGTGGCGGTGCTGCTCGACGGCCCGGGCTGGGCGCGGCGCCGCACCGTCGGCGACCGCGACGGCCTGCCCGTCGAGGTGCTGTCGCGGATGCTGAGATGGCCTGCAGTCGAACGGGTCTGGCTGCCGGCGTGGCTGCGCGACCCCGACGCCGTGGTGGCCGAGCTGGTGGCGCGGGTCGAGGCGGTGCGGTCGGGGCAGGACACCGGCGACCTGCCCGACGTGCACGTCGAGGGTCTGCCGATGACTAAGCAGACGCCGGACCCCGAACCGCCGGCCGACGCTCGGCCGGAACCCGGAGTGCCGGGTGCAGAGCCGTTCGTCGCCTGGGCGCCGGAGACGATCCGGGCGAGGCACACCCTGGACTCGCTGCCCTCGCCGGCCGCGACGCGCCGGGTGTGGGACGTCGCGACGCAGGTGGTCGACACCGAGGGGCCCGTGCTCGAGTCGCGCCTGGTCAAGCTCGTCGCCTCGGCGTTCGACCTGACCCGGGTCGCCGCGGCCCGGGCCGAGGCCATCCGGGCCTGCCTCCCCACCGACGGCCGCGACGAGAACGGCTTCTACTGGCCGCCGAGCCGGCCACGTGGGGGGTGGACGGGCTTCCGGCCGCCGTCCGCCGGCGCGCCGCGTCCGCTCGAAGAGGTCAGCCTCGAGGAAATCGGCAACGCGATGGTCGGCCTGTGCCGGGCGGGGATGGGGATGTCGCGCGAGGAGCTCGTGCGCGAGACCGTCACGCTGTTCGGCGGCAAACGGGTCACGCCGGCGATCCGGTCCCGGGCGGACGAAGCACTGGGTCACGCGCTGGCTGCTGTACGGCTCGTCGACGTCGGCCAGGTCGTCCACGCCGCCGGCTGACCGGGGCATGTCCGCCGTCCACAGGCTGCCCGCTCGGAGGGCGCGACCGACGAGCCTTGCGGACGAGGCCGATAAACGGCCCTAGACGTACAAACGTACAACGTCTGTACTGCTCGCGTACTCGCCGTCGCTGAACTCTATAGCCGGTGAGTCTCCGGACTCGCCGGGGCGGTTCACGATCGACGGTTGCCTCTGGCATGGGTGCGCCCAGCACGCCCGAGTGCCGTTCCAAGCGGATGCCGACTACTGGCGGCGAAGCTGGCTCGGATCATCAACCAGGATGTCGAAGCAACGAGCCTTCTAGAGGATGCTGGCTGGGGCGTGCTCCGGTGAGGTCACGAGCCGTCGCAGGGCGTTCATCGCGGCCATCGTGCGCGTGGCCCGAACGAGCCCAGGCCAGGTAGGAGCCGCCGCGAGCCATTACCGACGGGCGTGAGCCTGCCGACTTCGCACACGTCATCGAGCGTGACTCACTAGCATTGAGCCGGCAGTGGCGGCGACGTGAGCGGAGCACTCGAGTGTCTGTGATCGACTTCAATCCTGAGAAGAAGTCCATCGAGGACCTGCTGGTAGGTGCGGACTATTACGTCATCCCGCGCTTCCAGCGGCCTTATAGCTGGGAGGCCGCCAACCTTGATGATTTCTGGACCGATGTCGTCTTCGACAACGCGATCGGCTACTTCATCGGCCCCATGGTGGCCTGGCGGGATGCCAAGAACCCGATCCGTCGTATCGTGGACGGCCAACAGCGGCTCACGACTATCGCGATCATGTTCGCCGTGCTCCGCGACCAGCTTGAGAATCTCGGTGAAACAAGGCTTGCGGACGGCGTGCACCGGTACCTGGAGAAAGCGGATCGCAACAACGAGTTGCAGTTCACCCTGCAGACCGAGACGAGTTCCGCGTTCCTGAGTAACGCCATCCTCAAGTCGCCGCCTGACCCCACCATCGAGCCCGCCACCGAAGAGGAAGTTGCGCTGTCGGGTGCGCTTCAGCAGGTGCAACGACTGATTGAGGCGGAGGGCGCGAAGCGACAGCATCCCCAAAAGTGGCTGCTCGAACTCCGCGATCGCCTGCTCGGCCTGAAGGTGATCTGGGTCGAGCACGGCAACGAGGATGATGCCTACATCATCTTCGAGACGCTCAACAGCCGAGGGAAAGATCTGGAGGTCGTAGACCTCCTCAAGAATCATTTGCTTAACCGCCTCCGTGGCACCCGCAACGCGAAGGCGGATACCTACCGCCTCAAGTGGGACAAGATGCGCGACCAGCTAGAGGCATCAGACGGGCGGTCCAGGATCGATGCCAACCAATTCATCTTGCATTGGTGGCAATCGCGTGCTGAATACGTCTCGCAACGCAAGCTATTCTCTGCCATCAAAAAAACGATCAAGTCAAAGGCGGCCGGTCAGGAGTGCCTCACCCAGTTGACGGTCGACGGCCCACTCTACCGCGCAGTCGTCGAGCCGGCCTCACGCAACTGGCCCATCGAGGAGGTCGCCGCTTTCGACAGCCTGGAGGGCCTGGCGCTGTTCGGCGTAATCCAGCCCGCACCCCTCCTGCTGGCACTGATGCGCGCGCGGATGGCCTCGCCCAAACTCAGTGCAGCCCAGTTTAACAAGACGCTGCAGTCTATTGAGCGGTACCACTTTCAGCACACCGTAGTGAGCCAGCTAAGTAGCAGTGGCGGCGTTTCGCAGATGTATGCAAAGGCGGCCCGGGACCTTTATGCTGCTGGCGCCGATCAACAGACCCGAGCTGCCGTGCTCAAGGACATCCGGGACAAGCTCAACAAGCGCCGTCCTGAGCGCGACCAGTTCATCCTCGCGTTCCAGGAACGATTTGTTTTCACCAACGATTACACTAGAGACAAGAAGCTCGTTCAGTACGTGCTGAAGAGGCTACTGCGGCACGCCAACTCGACGACCGGGCTGAATAACCTGACGATTGAGCACCTGATGTCCCAGGACCAGATCGCCGCCGGCGCCGCCATCGAGACGGTGGGCTCGATCGGCAACCTGCTGCTAGTTAGCGAGACGGTCAATAGCAAGCTCGCTAACCAGGACTTCGTCAAGAAGAAGAAGATCCTCGCCAACGAGGGCTTGGTCTACGACATTGGCGGAGTCCTCGACAAATCGGCCTGGTCCGCGGCCGAGATCGAGGCCCGCTGCCAGTTGCTAGCGGAGATTGCCTACGACAAAGTGTGGAAGCTGCCCGTCTGACGGATCTCCGTCCCCCGTGCAGAAGTCAGCTCTACTGAAAGTCTGCTGAACGCCGGAACAATCTTGAGTTTTCAGAGCGCCCGATAACGGAGCGCCACTGAACTTCCCATCGCGGTCAGTCCAAGCTCGCCATATCACCCTCGTCGGCCGCAGTTGGGCGGCGGCCGCCGCGCTGGGGCGCTGCGGTCAGTACGCCGGTCCAGCTGGCTGGCTGCAATGTCGCCCTGTCAAGGCCGAGCGGACCAGCGCAGCTCGATACCTGGTGCGTCCGTCGACGGACGTCAATTTCGTGCACAACGATCAAGCGAAATCGATCGCCGAGCAGCTCAGCATGCTGGCGCTGGCCCTCCGACAGGTGAAAGACCGGCGCTGGCAACACGGTGCCCTTTACCTCGACGTGCAGGCTGGCGGCGTCGACTAGCTTCACCTCGATGTCGAATCCCGGGTTATTGACGGGCATTTCGCGTACCCGGTCCGCCCCGAATTCGGCCGCCAGCAGCGACATGACGACGTCTACCGAATAGCGCTCGATAGCGGAGGCGTGGGCGGGATTGCCGCGTTGCAACGTCGGGTCGATCGGCTCCGTCGGGACGCCGGCCGAGGCAGCTGCGCCGGAAATAGCCTCGAACACATCCTCACCGATGCGGCGAACGCCGTTGGCCCAGTTGGTGCCGCGCGCCGTGCCGGTCTCCCAGTAGTTGCCACCCGGGTCCCGAATGTCGACGGCGGTGTCAAACAGCTGCACGTCGTGCACTCTGGCGATGAGGTGGCCGGGCTTACGGCTCGCGTGGACATCGCCGACCACACCTTCTCCAAAGTAGCCGACAGCGCCGCGACCTCTCCCACGCGACCCGCGGTAATAGAGGAAACGCTCGCCCGACAACACGTAAGACCTGTACTGTTCCGGAAATTCGTACTGAATCCCGACGATGTCGGCGTAGTCGCTCTCCCAGAGCGTCGGCGTGTCGGTAACCAGGACCAGCGGCATTAGTAGGCCTGCGCGACTTGCTCGATGACCCGTCGCGCGAGCAGCGGCGGCACCGAGTTGCCGAGCTGCGCTTGGACACGGTTGCGAGTACCGACCAGCTCGAATGAGTCCGGGAAGGTGAACAACCGCCTGACTTCTGCGACGCGCAGGCGCCGGTTCTCCCAGTGGAAGGGGCCGACGTTTGGGCCAGGCTGGGCCTGGATTGTCGGCGCGGGTCGATTGGGATCGAGCTTGAGTAGGAACGACCAGTACCGGCTGCGCCACTTGAATAGCGGCTCGGGGTGCCCGCGCTCGGCCGTGTAGTACAAGTAGTTGTCACCCGGGGGGATGTCGGGCAGGAGCCGCCCATACTGACCCCGGGTGACCTCCTGCGGTTCCGGGTCTGTCACCAGCCCGGCCAGCGCCTCGCCGGCCGTCACGTGGGGGCGCTCGACGCTACCAGTCGCGCGGCGCTCCCAACGGCCGCCGTGAGTTGCCTCGGGATGCTCGGGCAGCCGCTCGCCCTTGCGAGCGCCGATGATGAATAGCCGGGGCCTGGCTTGCGGGACACCGAAGTCAGCGGCATTGAGGACTTTGGCGGTGAATGTGTAGCCCGCCGCAACGATCTCGCGCTGCAGCCGCTCGTACGACGGACGGCTAGCGCTGTTGTTGTAGGTCAGCGCGTAGACGTTCTCCAGCACGAAGAAGCGGGGCTTGGCTTCCGCCAACACCCGTGTGTAAGCCTGCAGCAAGGAGGCGTCCGGATCGAGGCCTTGCCGCTTCCAGTCCAGCCAGAACCCGCTCTTGGAGAACGGCGTGCAGGGTGGCCCACCGATGAGTAGGTCGGGACGCTCACGTCCCTTGAGGCCGGCAGCGCGGAGGATGCCCTTCGTTGAGGTGTCGAGGATGCTCGCCTGGATGACCGGAGACTCCAGGCCGGTGAAGTTCTTCTCCATGGTGAGCGCAGCGTCGCGGTCTTGCTCGACAGCCGCTTTGACGACGAAGCCCGCCTGCTCGGCACCCAGGTCCAATCCCCCAGCGCCCGAGAACAGCGAGATCGCGACACCCTTGAGATCGTCCATGGCACTGATCATGCCAGCAGGCACCGACAGGACTGGGAACGCGCGCCGGACGCATTGAGCGTTGGCGCCTCAGCGGTCGGCGTCGCCCTTGAGCAGCTTGTCTAGCTGCTGCTGGACGGCGTCACCGACCTTGAACTTGTACCTACGCCAGTAGGCGTAGAACGCATCCGGCGACTCGAACTCCCCCTGCCCCTCCCGCAGGGCGTCGATCTCCGTCACGGCGCCGATGTACTCCCGGGTCGTCGATGATCGCTGCCGGCTGGCGATCTTCCACGGCGGCTGAACGATGAGCTCCAGGTCCCTTACGCGAGCAGCGCTGTCCTCGTCCAGGGTGTAGATGCCGATGACGTCGAGGTGCGAGGCGTAATCGTTGAACGGGCGCGTAGCGCCAGGCCAGGTCAGTGTCGGGTGCCGGAAGTAGGTGTTGCCGGTATAGAGGGTCACTCGGCTGTTGGTATTCTTGCTAAAGCCCCGTTTGGTCGCCTTGCGCCGCGCTACCTTGATGTCGACGGCGTGAAAGCCGCCGCCGAACGCCTGACCGCTAATCTCCAGATCCGGGTAGCCGCGCTCGGTGCCGCGGGTGGCGATCGCGTTCTCAAGCTCGCCGATCCGCAACAGTAGGAAATCAACGATGCTTACCTCGAGCACGTTGGCGAGCGAGGCGGGCTCCTTTGGGAGCGGCAAGATATGGCCACCCTCGACAAGCCGCCGAACGAGGTCCGACTCGTCGCTGGCGACAAGCGGCCAATCGTGGTGACCCTTTGCCTCGAAAACGCCGATTAGGCTGAATACGTACTCGCTGCACTGCTCGCGTAGCCAATGTTCGAGGTCGTAGATCGGTGGCATGGCGCCAGCATCTCAAGCCCGCCTGCTGGCATCTGGCACGCGGGTAGAGACGGCGTGTCAGTCGTCGTACAGAAGCATGTCGTGAACCAGATCGAGGAGCGCATCGAGCGAGGAGCCCTTACTTGAATTGAACCGGATAGCGCCGGCCTCCAAGGTCTCAGAGGTGTACAAGCCAACACCACCCCGGATGCTCGTCGCGCGCCGAAGCCAGGCTGGCCGCGTCATCGGTGAGGAGCAGCACCGGCCCACCGTTGAGCTGGGCCTGGAGCGCGGTGTGCATGCCCCTGGTCTGGAAGAAGGCCGTCGGCAACCGCTCGGCGTCCAAGTGGTTGGCGATCTCGTAGTACTCAGCAAGCTGGCGACTATGGCGTGTTCGTGGCGCCTGCGTCATTTGGAGCTTTTGGAGTCGGTTTATGCCCGTCCATTCTAGTTTAACTCAGTTTCATTGGGTGGCGACGAGCGGGCAGGACGTGCACGACGTGTCCCTGCGAACCGCAACGCCTAGCATCGGGTTCCACTAGGTCTCAATCTTGGTCGACCGGTCACGTCCGCCGGGTCGATGGGAGATCCCTTCTCGCAGAGATGGGCACCACGCTCCAGCACTGCGGTTCGCCTCGATCACAACGTGGACATGCAGGCGCAGCCTTAACTCGGGATGATTAGCGGCCCACCGTTCCCATCGTCGTGGTCAACGAGTTCGACGAGCTGAGGCGGCCGAACGGGACTGCTGACATGGCCATGCTGTGGATTGGGCTCGCTCACTGGGTTGGCGCCGACGCGTTGCGCAGTTGGAGCAAGCGTGAACTTCGTCGCGGCCCCGACCGTTCGGCAACGTCGGAGCCAGCGCCACGAGGCTGGTCAGCCAGTCTGGGTTCCCGCGTCTCGTGATCGACCAGTCACCCGGTCGCTCCGCAACGCACGAGGGCGGGACCCCGGTCGGGGTCCCGCCCTCATCGACGCTCAGACGTCAGCTGCAGCCGCTGGTGCTCCCGCACCCCTCGCACACGTGGCAGCTGCCCGCCGGCCGCATCTTCGTCCCGCAGGTGAAGCACATCGGGGCGTCCGACTCGCGGCCCTGGATGACCTCGAGCAGCTCGGCCGACGAGTGCACCGCCTTGGGGGCCTCCTTGACCGCGGCCTCCTCGACCGTCTTCTCGGGCGCCGCGGTCGCCTCCACCTTGGCCTCGACCTCGGCGGCCTTCACCGGGGCCGACTGCGCCATGGCGTCGGAGTCCTCGTCGTCGACGACCGGCTCGTACGAGCCGGTCTCGAGCTGACGCTGGCGCTCGGCGGCGGTGTAGATGCCGTAAGCCGACCGCACGTCGAACGGCAGGTGGTCGAGGGCCAGGCGGCGGAACACGTAGTCCATCACCGAGGCGCTCATCCGCACGTCCGGGTCGTCGGTCATGCCGGCCGGCTCGAACCGCATGTTGGTGAACTTCTCGACGTAGGTCTCGAGCGGCACGCCGTACTGCAGGGCGATGGAGATCGCGATCGAGAAGGCGTCCATCACGCCGGCCAGGGTCGAGCCCTGCTTGCCGAGCTTGAGGAAGACCTCACCGAGGCCGTCGTCGGGGTACGAGCCCGCCGTCATGTAGCCCTCGGCGCCACCGACGCTGAACGAGGTGGTGCGCGACGGGCGCGACTTCGGCAGCCGCTTGCGGGTGGGCTTCGGCACCTCGACGATCTTGACCTCGGGCTCGGCCGCAGCAGCCGGCTCGTCCGCCTTCTTCGCCTTGGCGTCGGCCAGCGGCTGGCCCACCTTGCAGTTGTCGCGGTAGACGGCGAGCGCCTTGAGGCCGAGCTTCCAGCCCTGGTAGTAGACGTCGGCGATCTCCTCGACCGTCGCGCTCTCCGGCAGGTTCACCGTCTTGGAGATCGCGCCGGACAGGAACGGCTGGGTGGCCGCCATCATCCGCACGTGGCCCATCGGCTTGATGGACCGCTCCCCCATGGCGCAGTCGAAGATCTCGTAGTGCTCGGGCTTCAGGCCCGGGGCGTCGACGACGTGGCCCTTGTCGGCGATGTACTCGACGATCGCCTCGACGGTCTCCTCGGTGTAGCCGAGCTTGCGCAGCGCCCGCGGGATCGTCAGGTTCACGATCTGCATCGAGCCGCCGCCGACGAGCTTCTTGAACTTCACCAGCGAGAAGTCGGGCTCGATGCCGGTGGTGTCGCAGTCCATCATGAAGCCGATGGTGCCGGTGGGGGCCAGCACCGACGCCTGGCTGTTGCGCCAGCCGTTCTTCGCACCGATCGACAGCACCTGCTCCCACGCCTTGGTGGCCTCACGGTGCACGTCCTTGTCCATCGTGTGCAGCGTGCGCACCGCGTCGTTGGCGGCGGCGTGCTTGCGCATCACCCGGGCGTGCGCCTCGGCGTTCTGGGCGTAGCCCTCGTACGGGCCGACCACGCCGGCCAGCTCGGCCGAGCGCTTGTACGACGTCCCGGTCATCAGCGAGGTGATCGAGGCGGCGAGCGCGCGGCCGCCGTCGCTGTCGTACGCCAGGCCCGAGGCCATCAGCAGCGCGCCGAGGTTGGCGTACCCGATGCCGAGCTGGCGGAACTTGCGGGTGGTGTCGCCGATCGCCTCGGTCGGGAAGTCGGCAAAGCAGATCGAGATGTCCATCGCGGTGATGATCAGCTCGACGGCCTTGGCGAACGTCTTGGCGTCGAAGCTGCCGTCGTCCTTGAGGAACTTCAGCAGGTTCAGGCTGGCCAGGTTGCAGCTCGAGTTGTCGAGGTGCATGTACTCCGAGCACGGGTTCGAGGCGTTGATGCGGCCCGACTCGGGGGTGGTGTGCCAGTCGTTGATGGTGTCGTCGTACTGGATGCCCGGGTCGGCGCAGGCCCACGCGGCGTGAGCGACCTTGTCGAACAGCGCCTTGGCCTCGATCTCCTCGATCACCGAGCCGTCGATGCGCGAGGTGAGACCGAACTTGCCGTCCTCCTCGACCGCGCGCATGAACGCGTCGGACACGCGGACCGAGTTGTTGGCGTTCTGGTACTGCACCGAGGTGATGTCGGCGCCACCGAGGTCCATGTCGTACCCGGCGTCGCGCAGGACGCGGATCTTGTCCTCCTCGCGCGCCTTGGTCTCGACGAACTCCTCGATGTCGGGGTGGTCGATGTCGAGCACGACCATCTTCGCGGCGCGGCGGGTGGCGCCGCCGGACTTGATGGTGCCCGCGGACGCGTCGGCGCCGCGCATGAACGAGACCGGACCGGAGGCGGTGCCGCCGGAGGAGCGCAGCAGCTCCTTGCTCGAGCGGATGCGGGACAGGTTCAGGCCGGCACCGGAGCCGCCCTTGAAGATCATCCCCTCCTCGCGGTACCAGTTCAGGATCGAGTCCATCGAGTCGTCGACTGCGAGGATGAAGCACGCCGACACCTGCTGCGGCGAGGTCGTGCCGACGTTGAACCACACCGGGCTGTTGAAGGAGAAGACCTGGTTCACCAGCATCCAGGTGAGCTCGTGCTCGAAGACCGTCGCGTCGTCCTCGGTGGCGAAGTAGCCGTGGTCGCGGCCGGCCTGGGTGTAGGTGAGCACCACGCGGTCGACCAGCTGCTTCAGGCCCTGCTCGCGCTCGGGGGTGCCGACGGCGCCGCGGAAGTACTTGGTGGTGACGATCGTGGAGGCGTTGACGCTCCAGAAGTCGGGGAACTCGACGCCCCGCTGCTCGAAGATCGTCTCGCCGGTCTTCCAGTTCTGCTGGACGACGTCGCGCCGCTCCCAGGTGACCTGGTCGTAGGGGTGCACACCGGGCGTGGTGTACACGCGCTCGATGGTCAGGCCCTTGCTCTTCTGCGCGCCCTTGCGGGTGCGGGCTGCGCCGGAGGCGGTCTCGGTCATGGGTGCAGGTCCCCTCGTGGTGGGTGGTGCTGGGTTCTGGTCTACCCGGTGGGTCCGACAGTCAGGACCTGTCGTCCGGGATCGTGCGGGGTGGTGCGGGTGGATCACGTGTGGGCCCGGTGGCGGCGTCGGCTTCCCCTCCGTCGCCGCCACCGGTGTCTAGGGGGCGGGCTCGCCCGTGCGGGCCGGCTCGACGCCGGTGGGTTCGCGCTCGGCGCGCAGCAGCGTGATCGCCGACTCGAAGTCCTCGAGGGAGTCGAACGCCTGGTAGACGCTGGCGAACCGCAGGTACGCGACCTCGTCGAGTTCGCGCAGCGGCGCCAGGACGGCGACGCCGACCTCGTGCGCCTCGATCTCGGCGCAGCCGGAGGCACGGATGGCGTCCTCGACCTTCATGGCCAGCAGCGCCAGGTCGTCCTCGCTGACCGGCCGGCCCTGGCAGGCCTTGCGGACGCCGGACACGACCTTGTCGCGGCTGAACGGCTCGTTCGTGCCGGAGCGCTTCACCACGGTCAGCGACGTCGTCTCGACGGTCGTGAAGCGGCGGTTGCACTCGGGGCACTGGCGCCGCCGCCGGATCGCCTGGCCGTCGTCGGCAGTCCGACTGTCCACGACACGGGAGTCGCCGTGGCGGCAGAACGGGCAGTGCACGGACCGGGCTCCTCTCGTGCTGCGTACAACGTGCTGGGCGGTCCGTTTCGTCCACAGCCTGTGCATGAACCGGACAACACGAACCACAACCTGTGGACAACTTACGGGTGTGTAACTACAAGATCTAGTGGTCAGGAACCTAGATCCGTCTACACGGTTACGCAAGCACCGGCGGCGTGTCGCTGGCGTGTCGCCGGTCAGACGCCTCTAGCCGCGCTCGGTGCGCGCGAGCACGATGAACCGACCGCGCGGTGGAACGTCCGCGAGACCGCGTCGCTTTCGTCGACTTACGACTGCACCCGCTGCACCCCGCCGAGCCGGAGCCACCGCGCGGACGCGGCCACCGGGTGCGTCACTAAGTGCTGGCGGCGCCGGTGCGTGGCACCGGGTTGCACCTGCCAGCGCGACGACGGTCATGGAAGGGGCTGCACGCACACCTCGACTGCGCTAAGGACGAGGACCTCAAGTTCGCGGAGTCGCATGTGCCCGCGATGCTCTCGGCCGATCGAGATCCTCGCTGCGTCAAGGCGGACTTCTTGCGACACAAGAGGGCCGAGTTGCTGAGGCGACGTGACCGCTTCAGCTGACGTCGAGCTCCATCTGCACCGGCTCGCCGAGCTCGAGTGTCCGGCTGACCGTGCACGACACGTCGTGCGAGGTCTTAGCAGCCCGCGGCGCGAGCTGACGGGCCTTATCGCCGTCGCCGCCCTCGGGGAACGCGAGGTGGAACGTCGCGCGGATGTCTTGCAGGTGGTTGCCGTGCTCGTCACGCACCTTCTCTGCGCTGACCTCAACGTCGAACCGGTCGGGTTCGACCCGGCGAGAGGTGACGCTGTCGATGTCGACGGCCGAGCAGCCGCCGATCGCGGCGAGCAACAGCTCCACGGGCGAGAAGTCATCGCCCGCCATGGATCCGAAGCGGAGCACTCCCCCGCGCCGGTTGCGAGCCTCGTACACACCGGTCTCGAGCCGGGTAAGCGTGACGCTCCTGCGATCGTCGGTCATGACTCCAGCGTGGCACCTGCCGCGGCGCGGCAGTCAGCCGGCCGGAACGGTAAGGACCTGACCCGCGAACACCTGCGAGTCGGGAAGGCCGTTGAGGTCGCGGACCTCGATGACGGCGTCGCGCGGGTCGACCGACGGGTCGGCGGTCGAGGCGATCTCCCAAAGCGTCTGCCCCGGCAGCACGGTGACCTGCGTGGTGGCCGGTGCCGCTGCGGAGCTGTCGGCCCACGCCACGCGGGCGCCGATCACGGCGACGGCCAGCACCAGCGCGCTACACAGCAGCGTGACGAGCAGGCGACCGCGTCGGGTGAGCCGGAGGGTCGCGTCCGGAGCGACAGCCGCCCTGGCGCCGGTCGACCGCGCGGGCACGGCCACCAGGTGGCGGGTGCGACGCGGCGGCAGGGCCGGGACCAGGGTGTCGATCGTCAGTGCGGACATCGGGACCTCCGTGCGCTCGGGGAAGTTGATCGAACGACTGTTCGATCGAACGCGTGTACGAGTTGTACCAGCCGCGTCCGGCCGTGTCCAGGCAGACGTCGAACACGCGTTCGTCGTACAGGCGTTCGTCGTCATGCCCAGAAGCCAAGCAGCGACCACCGACAACGCGGTCCGCGAGCACGGGAGGACGGCGCGACACGTTCGAACAGGTGTTTGAAACGGCGCTGTCGGACCCCTACGGTTTCCTCACCGACACGAGCAGCGCACCAGTCCGACGCAGGAGGCACCATGGCCAGGCCCACCGTCCCACCGCGACGCCCGAAGGCAGGCGACGGCACCTTCAAGGCCATCACCAGCCGCAACGGCGAGGCGCACGTGCATGAGCTGCCCGAGGTCGACGGCTCCGACGGTCTCACCGTCCGCCAGCGCAAGGTGCTCGAGGTCATCCGCGACGCCGTGGCGGCCCGCGGCTACCCGCCGAGCGTGCGCGAGATCGGCGAGGCGGTCGGCCTGACCAGCCCGTCGAGCGTCGCGCACCAGCTGCGCTCGCTGGAGCAGAAGGGCTTCCTGCGCCGCGACCCCAACCGGCCCCGCGCCATCGAGGTCGTGCAGCCGGAGGAGGTCGACGAGACCGGCATCAACGACGCGTTCCCCGAGGCCGCCTACGTCCCGCTGGTCGGTCGTATCGCCGCCGGCGGGCCGATCCTGGCCGAGCAGGCCGTCGAGGACGTCTTCCCGCTCCCCCGCCAGATCGTCGGCGACGGCGCGCTGTTCCTCCTCAAGGTGGTCGGCGACTCCATGGTCGACGCCGCCATCTGCGACGGCGACTGGGTCGTCGTGCGCCAGCAGCAGGTCGCGGAGAACGGCGAGATCGTGGCCGCCATGCTCGACGGCGAGGCCACCGTCAAGACGTTCAAGCGCAAGGACGGGCACGTCTGGCTGCTCCCGCACAACGACGCCTACTCGCCCATCGACGGCGACGACGCCGTGGTGCTCGGACGCGTCACCGCCGTCCTGCGCAGCATCTGACCCCTGTGACCGACAGCGAGAGCGTCGGCGTCCCCATCAGGGACGCCTCGATCCGGCTCGGCCAGCTCCTGAAGCTGGCCGGGCTGGTCGAGGACGGCGGCCACGCCCGTGACGTGCTCGACTCGGGGGCGGTGACGGTCGACGACGAGGTCGAGACGCGGCGGGGACGTCAGGTGCGGCCGGGTGACGTCGTGCAGGTCGAGGCCGAGGGACGGTCGATCACGGTCACCGTCCTGCGACGGTGAGCCTCAGCGTTCGACGTGCTGGTAGTCGGGGTTGCGCCAGGCGCCGCCCCACTCGAACCCGTTGCTGGTGAACGCCTCGAGTGCGGCACCCCCGCGGTAGAGGCCACCGGGGTGCTGCACGTCGCGGTCGGCGAACCGCGCACCGTTCGGCGGGAGCACCTCACCGCCGAGCACGTACGGGTTGGTCCGCGGGTTCACGTCGATGGCCCGGCCGTAGGCGTGGTTCGACCACGACTTCGTGGCCGAGTTCGTCACCGCGTAGCGGCAGTTGAAGGCCGACGTGTTGTTGGCCGCCATAGACGCGTCGTCGTCGGAGCCGAACTCGTCGACGGTGCGGATGGACTCGAACGGGAACCGCTGCGCGAACAGCGACGCGAACGCCCGGCGCGACGCCGACTCGATGTCCTTGTGGATGACGAGCGTCCCAATGCGGACGGCTCCGCCCAGGTCGTGGTAGCTCAGCGACACCACGCGCAGCGACGCCGGCCCGACCGGGCAGCCCTCGCGCCAGCTCGACCCGAGGTCGGCAGCGGTCGCCGCACGGGCGCTCCAGGTGAAGCCGGCGGGGTCCGCAGCGTTCGCGGGCGGAGCGGTGGTGGGCGGCGGTGGGGTCACGATGCCTCCGACCGGCGCGCCCGCCGCCACCGGTACGTCGTCGGGTGCGGCCAGGGGCGCGGCCGCGGTGGTGCCGGTCGACGGTGCGGGCGTGAGGTCGGCGGTCCTGCCGCCGTCCGTCGTCGTGCACGAGGCCACGGCCGCGAGGGCGAGCCCGCACACGAGGAGCCGGCGTGGGAGCGAGGTGCTCACGAGATCGCGATGACGGCGCCGGGCTCCTGCCAGCGGAGCACCGCCAGCAGGGCGTCGGTGGGGATCGACACGCAACCGGCCGTCGGTCCGCCGGTGGAGACGTGCAGGAAGATCGCGCTGCCCTTGCCCGGTGCGGCCGACTCGTTGTACCCGATCACCTGCGCGTAGTTGTAGGCCGGGACGGTGAGCAGGTTCTCCGCGCTGGCCCAGCGTCCGTCGACAGGACCGCGCTGGTGCGTGTTGTAGAGCGGCGACGCCGGGTCGTCGACCCAGAAGTCGTTGCCGTCGGCGACGAACCAGCCCTGCGCCAGCCCGGGGTCGCCCTTGGCGCCGAAGCCGCCGCGCAACGGGTAGACCCCGCCCGGGGTGTGGCCGTCACCCTCCTGCTTGCTCGACGCACTCGTCACCCCGGACCGCCCGACGTACCCGGAGTACGGGCCGAGGTCGGTGGTGTAACTGCCATCGGCCTGCCGGGAGCAGGCGCGCACGGTGGCCCGGGTGCCGGAACCGCGGACGACCACCACCTGCTGCTCCCCCGCCGCGGCGCCCGGGTCGCATAAGGCCTCTGAGCTGCCGCTGCTGCCCCGGGAGGAGGTATCGGCTCCGGTGTCGGTCGCGCGCGTGGCCGCGGCCGTGGTGCGGGGTGGCGGAGAGACGATGGACGCCGCGGGTGCCTGCAGACCCGGATCGTCTGCTTCCTCAGCCAGGACGGCGGTCGGCGCGGCCGTCGGCGAGGCGCCGTCAGCGGGTTCGAGGCTGGTGGTGTCACCTGGGGCGCACGCGACCAACACAGTGACGAGGACGGTGGCGGACAAGGCAAGCCGTGGGCGGGGCACGCAAGAACTCCCAAGGTCGGAACCCCCGCACCCTACCCGCCGCCGGAGTCCCCGATCAGGGCTCGGCGAGCAGGCTGTTACTGCCGGCCCGCGCCTGCACCGCCACCGGCGGAGTCGACCTGGGCCTCCTCCTGGATCGGGTGCCAGGTTGCCCCGTCGATCGCGAACTCACCCTGGTCGTAGGTGGCTAACGCAGTGTCGGGCGTGCCCTCGTACGAACCGAGCCCAGTCACCCCTGCACTCGCGTCTGCAGTAAGCGGGCTTGAGCATCAGAGGCTAGGACGTTGCGCGCAGCGAATGCGCGCGCCACCACACCGAATGCGTCGTCTCGGTTCGGCGAGGCACGGATGTCGCGCCACGCGGCCGCCACGTCTCGCGAAAGGGCAAGAACCGTTGCCGGCGTGACGTAGTAAAGATGTTCTGGCGCGACGGTCGCAGCGTCAGGGTGGATGAGGGGGCGCGGGGAAACGACCAAGGAGGCCGAGCCTTCGGGAATCTCAACACCTTCGTCGGCCGCTGTTAACTCGAGGTGGTCTCGTGCCTGCCGAATGTCCCACACGTCGACGTCGCCTTCCGCTTTGTCTTCGGTCTTGGCTTCGAACGTGAGCCACCAGCTAGGAAGCATCCAGACGCAGTCAGGTCGTGCCTGATCTTTGGACTTGAAGGCTCGGACACCCAACAGTTCGCCCAATGAGCGTAACCCATTCTCGTAAGCGCTGGCCTCCGTTTGGCCTAGGTTGCGTTCCATATCAGCAACGAACTTTGTGAAGGCACCCGTAGCTTGGGTAATGAAGCGACTCGCAAGTGCAGCCGATATCGCTTCGACGTCCACCTGATCATCAAGAACCACTTCCTCTTCCGGCAGCGGCATGACTTCGCGCAGCCATAGGCTTCCTCGAGCGGCAGCATGTGCCTTCCGCAGCGTCGCAAGCACAGCCGGCGTAATGCTACGCTCACCTTGCTGCTTATCGGCTTCTCGCGTCCATGCAGCTGCGAGATACAGCCAAAATCCGCGATAGCCCCGCAACTCGTTGCCTGGAACCTGTTCCACCACTTTCATTGCAGCTTCTGCGGCGTGTCTCCAGTCGCCAGCAAGAAGTGACTCACAGGCTTCGATCTCATAGCCTGCCGCCTTCGAAAGAGGCTGCGCGACGGTAGGGCGCGACTGCGTCGCTTCGGTACGGCGCTCGATGATCTCTGGCTCGGCCTGAGATCGCCACTCGTCTCCCTGGGCAAGAAAGATCTCGGCGTTCTCGAGCAACTCCTCCGCCCGGGCAGCGCTATTCTGTAACCCGAACGCGATTTCCGCTTGCAACTCGGAACGAAGCGCCGATTGTACCTCGCGAAGCGCGAGGAACTCTGTAATGTCATCACCCTTCAGCACAACCAACGAATGATCTGATAGACCGCGTGTAGCACGGCCAGCACCCTGAATGATGCGAGTTCTGACTCGCTCCTGCAGCACCACCCCAGCAAGCAGCGAGTCTGAAAGAAATTGTTCCTGCAGGTGCGCTCCCTTAGGAAGCCCATCCAGAATCACTGCTCGACACTGCTCGCCTGGCAAATCGATGCCGTCATAGCGACCCGCCAGTGCCAGAATTCCACGCGTTGCGCTTCGAAAGGAGATTAGCGCAGTTTCTGGCTGGCTCGGACCGAAAAGAGGGAGACCCTTGGGCACGATTTCCGCGACCTTGTTCGCAGCATGTGTGCTGGGGGATAAAACTACCGATTTTCTCGCGAGAAGTGCAACGTCACCCGTGAAAGCCGCGGCGCTACGCCCGCGCTGGAGCGACGCGAACAGGAAGAATCGACGCCCAGCTCCGCGCTTCTCCCAGCCACTTGGAACCGGCAGTCGCTCGATAGGTGCGACACCGAAAGACCTCTCAAGCTCCCCAGAATCGCCGAGAGTGGCCGAGAGGTAGATCCGCTGTATCGCATCCTTGAAGTGACCATTCTGGCCCGTCGGTGGAATGAACGGACGGATCAGAATTCGATTACGGCCGACGTATATTAGGCACTTGTCCAGGAAAGTGCGAATCTTGACAAAGCCCCAATACGCGGTCTTCTGATCGTCGTCGTCCGGATCAAGCCTAGCCAACACCCCCGCGAGCGAATCTGCCAGCCCCGCGGAGATGTTAACCGGCGTCAGGCGTGGCGCCTCAGACCCAATGTGGGCGTCATTGTCATCGAGGAAGGCGCTGAATACCGTTGAAGGCAAGCCTGGCTCCAATATCTGCAGGAGCGACTGATAGGTGGACCCGAGGTGCCTCCGGCTCACCTCGACGCTCCAGTTGGCGGCAACAAAACCTTCAGCGGAATGGGCGTCATCGAAGATGATTACGTGAGGCTTGCTCATGCCCGGCTTCGCATTGAACAGCGCGCTATACGTCGTTAGTCCGATCTGCTCGTTTCCAGAATAGGCGGCTTTATCGCGTGCATCCCACGAACTCTTCGGACCTACAAGGACGGCTGGACTTATCCCATTGGCTACAGCCGCGTCGCGAACCTGGTCCACTAGCTGGTGATTCGGGCAGGCGTAAAGAACTCGCTCGGCCCGCGATCGGCGCCGCCACTCAGCAATCAGCAGGCCCGGCAACGTTTTGCCCGCTCCCGTCGGAAGCTCGAGCGCTACGTTGGCATGACCTACGTGCCTGTCTGAATAGGCACGCAGGAGGTCCGTTTGATGAGTCCACAAGGCCCCGACGCCGTCGCCTGTCTTGATGAGGTCGTCGAACAACCGCTCCGGGCTTGCTGGAGCCTCGCCTTGTGATGATCGCGTTCTGAAGGGCACGACCCCATTGTCGCTTTTGGCAGCGGCCGGCGCATCGTTGTTGCCCAGGACCGCGTCGAGATGAACGACGATCCACATCGCACTACGCGCCGTCACCCGTCCGCAACGGCCACTTCGCCCGATTCGCCCACTACGCCGGCTAACGGCCGCACCGGCCCGGCGGCCTCGTCGAGCCGCTTCAGGGCCGCTCGCACGGCGTCGCCGTCGGTCGTGGCCCACATCGGCGGCAGCGAGTCGCGCAGGTACCCGGCGTACCTGGCCGTCGCCAACCGGGAGTCGAGCACGGCCACCACGCCGCGGTCCTCGGTCGAGCGGATGAGCCGCCCGGCCCCCTGCGCCAGCCGCAGCGCGGCGTGCTGCGCCGACACCGCCATGAACCCGTTGCCGCCCGCCTTGGCCACCGCCTCGGTGCGCGCCGACTGCAGCGGGTCGTCCGGACGCGGGAACGGGATGCGGTCGATCACCACGAGCTGGCACGCGGGGCCGGGCACGTCGACGCCCTGCCACAGCGACATCGTCCCGAACAAGCACGTCGGGGCGTCGGCGGCGAACGTCCGCACCAGGTTCGGCATCGAGTCCTCGCCCTGGCACAGCACCGGGAACGACAGCCGCGACCGCATCGCCTCTGCCGCCTCCTCGGCACCCCGCCGCGACGAGAACAGCCCGAGCGTCCGCCCGCCGGCCGCCTCGATCAGCGACGCGAGCTCGTCCATCGACGCCGCTCCCCCCGGGTCGCGCCCGGGTGCCGGCAGCCGCGACGCCACGTAGAGGATCGACTGCTTCCCGTAGTCGAAGGGGCTGCCGACGTCGACGCCCTCCCACTTCGGCGCCCCCGCCCCCGCGAGCCCCACCGAGCCGGCAGCGGCGTCGAACGTCCCGCCGACCGTCAGCGTCGCGGACGTGAGCACGACCGAACGGTCCTCGAACATCTTGCCGCGCAACAGGTTCGACACCGAGATCGGCGCCACGTGCAGCAGCCGACGAGGCCCGCGCCCGATCTCCGACACGGTCAGCCACGCCACGTCGGTCGTCAGCCCGGCCGCCAGCCGCTCCGCCGTGTCGAACACCTCGGTCAGGGCGCCGCGCGCCATCTGCAGACCACCGGCCGCCGCCTCGCCACCGGCCGACATCTTCCCGGGCGTCGCGTCCTTGAGCTGGGTCAGGCCCTCGCGGGCGGCGTCGCGCACCTGCTCGCACGCGTCCTGCAGCTGCGACGGCAGCCCGTGGGTGAAGCGTCCGGGCTCGAGGTCCTCGATCGCCGCCTCGAGCAGGCCCGCCGCGTCCGACAGCCGCGCCGTGTCGATCGACCCGTGCCGCCGAGCCCGCGACGCCGCCGCCTCGACCGCCGACACCGACAGCTGGTCGGAGATCACCGACGTCACACGGTCGGCCAGCTCGTGCGCCTCGTCGACGACGAGGGCGTCGTGCTCGGGCAGGATCTGCCGTCCCTCGAAGGTGTCGATCGCGAGCAGCGCGTGGTTCGTGACGACGACGTCGACCGTGTGCGCGCGGGCACGAGCCTTCTCGCTGAAGCACTCCGACGCCATCGGGCACACCTGCGACCCCAGGCACTCGAACGCGCTCACCGCGACCTGCCGCCACGCCCGCTCGCTGACGCCCGGCACCAGCTCGTCGCGGTCGCCGGAGTCGGTGTCCTCCGCCCACTCCCGCAGCCGCACCACCTCGCGACCGAGGTTCGACGTCGGCCCGGACGTCACCACCCGCCCGGGCAGCGGCGCCAGGTCGAACAGCCCCGGGTCGTCCTCCTCGGGGAAGCCGCCGCCGAGCTTGTGCTTGCAGACGTAGTTGCCGCGTCCCTTCACCATCTGGAACGTGAGGCGCCGTCCGAGAGCGGGTTCGAGCGTGTCGGCCAGCCGCGGCAGGTCGCGCTCGACCACCTGCGCCTGCAGCGCCAGCGTGGCGGTGGACACGACGGCGCGGCCACCGGTCTCGACCGCGTGCCGCACCATCGGCACCAGGTAGGCCAGCGACTTGCCGGTACCGGTACCGGCCTGCACCAGCAGGTGGGTGCCGTCCTCGAACGCCGACGCCACCCGCGCCGCCATCTCGTGCTGACCCGGCCGGGTCGCGCCGCCGATGCCGCCGACGGCGGTGGTCAGCAGGTCGTCGACGTCGGGCAGACCGGCGCGGTCGTCGTCCTCGGGCACAGCAGGGGCGTCAGTACGTGGCGGTGCCGGTCTGGAACACGTTCGCGAACACGCCGAGGATCTGCAGCAGGAACGACAGGATCCAGCCCGCGATCCACGACGTCAGCAGGGCGAGCAGCGCCTGGACGGCCGGGTGCAGGGTGCGGAAACCGCGCACCAGCCGCCACAGCACCAGGCACAGCACAGTGAAGCCCCACTGCACCAGCAGGCTCGCGACGGCGATGCCGGTGACGACCAGCGCCAGGGTGCCCCCGGCCACGCCGACGGTCTCGGACCAGCTGGCGTCCTGCTCCGACAGACCGGCGACCAGGCTCCAGATGAAGGCGCCGATCAGGGCGAACGCCAGCGCGATGAGCGCGGTCGCGATGGCGTTGTAGAGCAGCGACCACCACACGCCCGGCAGCAGCGGACGCTCGGGCTTGGGCTGGGCGGGCACCAGCGGTCCGCCGCCGTACCCGACGGGGGCGGGCTGCAGCGGCCCGGACGGGTAGTCGGACGGGTACCCGGACTGGTACCCGGGCTGCTGCCTGGACGGTGCGGGCCACGAGGACGGGGAGCTCACGTCCCCATCGTCGCAGACCGCCACGCCCCGGACGCGCACCTTCCCCAGGCCCGGCGGCCCAGGTCAGGACGCCGCGACGACCTGGAACGGCTCGAGCTCGGCGGCCAGGTCGGGGTTGACCCGGGTGACGAGCGTCGTGCCCTCGGCGACGTGCTCCTCGCTCAGCACCTCGCCCTCGGTGTGGGCGCGGTTGACCAGGTCGCCCCGGTCGTACGGCACCACGACGTGCAGCTCGACCTGCGGGCGGGGCAGCTCGCGCTCGATCAGGTCGCGCAGCTCGTCCATGCCCGCACCGGTGCGGGCCGACACCACGATGACCCGCTTCTCGGTGCGCTGGATCTGCGCCACCACCTCGGGGTCGGCGGCGTCGGCCTTGTTCAGCACGATCACCTCGGGGACCGAGTCGGCACCCACGTCCGCGAGCACCTCGCGCACGGCGGCGATCTGGCCGGCCGGGTCGGGGTGAGCGGCGTCGACCACGTGCAGCACCAGGTCGCTGTCCGCGACCTCCTCCAGCGTCGACCGGAACGCCTCGACCAGCTCGTGCGGCAGGTGCCGCACGAAGCCGACGGTGTCGGCGAGGGTGAAGACGCGGCCGTCCTTGGTCTGCGACCGGCGGACGGTGGGGTCGAGGGTCGCGAACAGCGCGTTCTCGACCAGGACGCCCGCACCGGTGAGGCGGTTCAGCAGCGACGACTTGCCGGCGTTGGTGTACCCGGCGATGGCGACCGCCGGCACGTGGTTCCGCTTGCGGCTGGACCGCTTCGCCTCGCGCGCCGGCTTCATGTCCTTGATCTGGCGACGCAGCCGCGCCATCCGGGTGCGGATGCGACGGCGGTCGAGCTCGATCTTGGTCTCACCGGGGCCCCGGGAGCCGATCCCGGCACCGCCGGCGACCCGTCCACCCGCCTGGCGCGACATCGACTCGCCCCAGCCGCGCAGGCGCGGGAGCAGGTACTCGAGCTGGGCGAGCTCGACCTGCGCCTTGCCCTCCTTGCTCTTCGCGTGCTGGGCGAAGATGTCGAGGATCAGCGCGGTGCGGTCGATGACCTTGACCTTGACGATGTCCTCGAGACCGCGGCGCTGCGAGGGCGAGAGCTCGCCGTCGCACACCACGGTGTCGGCGCCGCTCACCTCGACGATCGTCTTCAGCTCGGCGGCCTTGCCGGAGCCGAGAAAGGTCGCCGGGTCGGGCGTCGGGCGGCGCTGCAGCACGCCGTCGAGCACCTGCGACCCGGCCGTCTCGGCCAGGGCGGACAGCTCGCGCAGCGAGTTCTCCGCGTCGGCGGGCGTGCCGTGGGTCCACAGGCCGGCGAGAACGACCTTCTCCAGCCGCAGCTGCCGGTACTCGACCTCGGTGACGTCCTCGAGCTCGGTCGACAGGCCGGCGACGCGGCGCAGCGACTGCCGCTCCTCGAGGTCGAGCTGGTCGCCGTCGGACTCCTGGACGTGGTCGTCGGGCGCCGAGACGGCGGTGCCGTGCCGGGAGAGGATCCGCGAGACGGCGTCGTCGATCTGGCGCTCGTCGATGTGCACGACCGAGTCCGCGTCGTGGACGGGCAGGTCGGCGGCCTCGTCGTAGCGGTCGGGGTGCGCGGCGGTCATACGTCTCCTGGGGTCGTTCTCGGGCGGCGCGCGTGCGGCGCGTCCCGCCTGGTGGGCCTACCCACCATGTCCTACAACGAACGGTCGGGCGAGCAGATTCCTGCTCGCGCCGTGCTGCCGGGTACCGTCCGCGCGTGGCCGACCACTACTTCACCGACACCCCGACCGGGGCGGACGAGCGGCGCACCCTCGAGGTCCGGCTCGCGGGCCGGGACGTCGAGGTGGTCACGGCCACGGGCGTCTTCAGCGGCGGGCACGTCGATCTCGGCACGCGCGTGCTGCTCCGCGAGGTGCCGGCGCTCCCCGCCGAGGGCGACCTGCTCGACCTCGGTTGCGGCTGGGGACCGCTGGCCCTGGCGATGGCGCTGCAGTCCCCCGCGGCGACGGTGTGGGCGGTCGACGTCAACGAGCGGGCGCTGGCCCTGACCCGCGAGAACGCGGAGCGGCTCGGCTGCAGGAACGTCCGCGCCGTCACGCCCGAGCAGGTGCCGGACGACGTCCGGTTCGCCGCGCTCTGGTCGAACCCGCCGATCCGGATCGGCAAGCAGGCGCTGCACGACCTGCTGCAGTTCTGGCTGCCGCGGCTCACCCCCGACGGCGAGGCGCACCTGGTGGTGCAGCGCAACCTCGGCGCCGACTCGCTCACGGCGTGGCTGGGCGAGGCGATCCCGGCGATGGAGTCGCGAAAGGTAGCCAGTGCCAAGGGTTTCCGGGTGATCCGGACGACCCACCGGTAGCCGTCAGGCCGTACGGAGCCGCCGGCGACGGCGGGCGCGGGCGGTCTGCAGCGCGTGGAGCAGCTCGTCCCGCCGCTGCTGGCGCTCGTCGACGGCCGGCTCGTCGAAGCGGGTGAGGTCGAGGACGCGCGGACGGGCGTCCGCCCTGCGCTGCCTGGGTACCGCCACGTCGTCCTCCTCCCTGGTCCCGCCGGGTGGCCGGACGGCGCGCCGCCCCCTGCGACCAGCGCGCCGTCCCCGGCCCTGGACGACGCACCCCCTGCGCCGTCCGTCCCGAGCGGGATGGCGCACCCGCCCGAGCGGGAGCGCCGTCCTGTCCTACTGACGTCCGAGGAGCCCGTCGCGTTGCGTCCTGATACGACGTCGGGGTGCAGGTTGCTCCGAACGGGTGACGCAGGTCACGTCGGCGGCCTGGCCGACGCGCACTGCACGAGGCGTCCTGGCGTGCCACACGTGTCGCTCCACCACTTCGGTGTCACTTCCGACACTGAACTAGCCAAACGCGCAGGCCGGGCGGTCAGAGGGAGGTGGTGCCGTCCGCGACGAGGGCGGCGGGGCCGCTGAGCTCGACCCGGTCGCCGGGCAGGACGCGGACCTCGACCTGCCCGCCCGGGACGTCGACCTTCCAGCGGTCGGGCGAGCCCTCCCCGCCCCAGGCGCGGGCGGCGAGGGCGGCGGCGCAGGCGCCGGTGCCGCAGGAGCGGGTCTCGCCGACGCCGCGCTCGTGCACGCGCATGGCGAGCCGGCCGACGACCTCCTGGGCCGGTCCCCCGCCCTCGACCTCGGCGTCGAGCGCGACGAGCAGCTCGACGTTCGTGCCGTCGACGGGCGCCGGCTCGACGACCGGCGGGTGGAACAGCTCGGCCGCGCTCAGCTCGCCGAGGTCGGCGAGCATCACGACGGTGTGCGGGTTGCCGAGGTCGAGGCTGAGCGCCGGCCGGGCGACGTCGAGACCCGGCACCTCGACGGTGCTGTCGTGGCCCTCGCGGACGGCCGCCTCCCCGCCGGGGAACGCGAACCCGCCCATGTCGACGGAGAACCAGCCGTCGGGACGCCGGTGCACGCGCTTCACCCCGGCCCGGCTGGCCACGGCCAAGCCGGGACCGGTGACGTCGTCGGCGAGCGCTGCGTCGACCAGGCCCTCGCGCAGCAGGTAGGCGGCGAACACCCGCACGCCGTTGCCGCACATCTCGGCGACGCTGCCGTCGGCGTTGCGGTAGTCCATGAACCACTCGGCGGCGGGCTCGTGGGCCAGCACCTCGGCCGCTTCCGGCACCGCAGCGGAGCGCACGACGCGGATCAGGCCGTCCCCACCGACACCGGCGCGACGGTCGCAGAGCGCCGCCACCCGCTCGGGCGACAGGTCGAGGACCCCGTCGGGGTCGGGCACCACGACGAAGTCGTTCTCGGTGCCGTGCCCCTTGGTGTAGCGCAGGCCGTCGCTCGTCACGGCGTCAGGGTACGGGGGACGCCACGACGTCCAGCGCGAGCGTCTCGAGCTCGTCCAGGCCGAGCGTGGCGTCGAGCCAGACGATGCGGTCGTCGCGCCGGAACCACTTCTCCTGCCGTCGGGCGAACGCCCTTGTGAGCCGGACGGTCTCGTCGCGCGCCTCGTCCAGGGACAGGCGACCGTCGAGGTGGTCGAGCACCTGCGCGTACCCCAGCGCGCGGGACGCGGTGCGCCCCTCCCGCAGCCCGGCGTCCGCCAGTCGGCGCACCTCGTCGACCAGCCCCTCGTCGAGCATCCGGTCGACGCGGACGGCGATGCGCTCGTCGAGCACCTCCCGCGGCGCGCGAAGACCGACCTGCACGGTCGGGCGGACGTGCTCCCCCGACGGCAGCGTCGCGGTGAACGGGCGCCCGGTCAGCTCGACCACCTCGAGCGCGCGCACGACGCGGCGCACGTTCGAGGGCAGGATCGCGGCGGCCGCTGCCGGATCGCGCTCGGCCAGCTCGGCGTGCAGGGCCCGCGGCCCGACGGCGGCGGCGCGCTCCTCCCACCGCGCCCGGACGGCCGGGTCGGTGCCGGGGAACTCCAGCGGCTCGAGCGCGGACCGGACGTAGAGCCCGGACCCGCCGACCAGCACCGGCACCCGTCCGGCGTCCGCGAGCCCGTCGATCGCCGCGCGCGCGTCGCACTGGTACGCCGCGACGCTGGCCTCGTCGGTGACGTCGAGGACGTCGAGCAGGTGGTGCGGCACGCCGAGCCGTTGCGGGACAGACAGCTTCGCGGTCCCGACATCCATGCCGCGGTAGAGCTGGGACGCGTCGGCGTTCACCACCTCGCCGCCGAGCGCGAGGGCGAGCCGCACCGCGAGGTCGGACTTCCCGGTGGCGGTGGCGCCGACGACCGCCACGACGCGGGGTGCGTCGCCTCCCGTCCCGTCGCTCACGACCGCGATTCTGCCGCCACCGGCCGCCCGCTCGGGTGGCAGCCCCCGCCGTCCTGCGGTTCCCTCGTCCCAGGGAGCACTCGGGGGCGAGCGCCACCGTCCGGTTCCCGTCCGCACGGCGAGGAGGTACCGATGGCGACCCGACGCACGCACCCGAGCGCACTCGGACAGGCGGCGCAGCCGGCCCCCTGGGCGTCCACGCAGCCGGCCGAGACCGACCCCGACGGCGGCACCGACCCCGAGCCGGACCCGAACGAGGAAGCGGCCGAGGAAGGCGACGCGGACCCGCGCGAGCCCGGGCCGTACAGCCGGCGCTACTTCACGCGCACCGGCCGGGACCGGACGCACCTCACGGTCGTGCCGGACCTCGGGACGGGCTCAGGACCGCACGGTCGGCAGCCCCAGCACCACCGCGGAGGACGTCCCCGCTGACGGCTGCGCCGGGACGCCGCACGACTGCGCCTGGCGCCGGTCCCACGCGTCGCCGGCCCGGGTGCGGCGCACCGCGAACCGCCCGCCCTCGACGCCGCTGTCGGCGACCAGGTGGTGCGGCGCCGCGTACGTGACGTCGACCTCGACCACGTCGCCCGGACGCGGCACGTCCTCGAGGTCGGCCGGCAGCGCTACGTGCACCAGCCGGTTGTCGCGGGCGCGACCCGAGATGCGCGCGGTGGCACCGTCCTTGCGCCCCTCCCCCGTCGCGACCAGCACCTCGACGGTGCGGCCGACCTGGGTGAGGTTCTCGTCCCAGCTGACCTGCTCCTGCAGGGCGACGAGCCGCTCGTAGCGCTCCTGCACGACCGCCTTCGGCAGCTGGTCGGGCAGGTCGGCGGCGGGCGTCCCCGGGCGGATCGAGTACTGGAACGTGAAGGCGTTCGCGAACCGCGAGGCCGCGACGACGTCGAGCGTCGCCTGGAAGTCCTCCTCGGTCTCGCCGGGGAACCCGACGATGACGTCGGTGGAGATCGCCGCGTGCGGGATGCGGTCGCGCACCTCGTCGAGGATCCGCAGGAACCGGTCGGACCGGTAGGAGCGGCGCATCGCCTTGAGCACCCGGTCGGACCCGGACTGGAGCGGCATGTGCAGCTGCGGCATCACGTTGTGGGTCTCGGCCATCGCGTCGATGACGTCGGTGGTGAACGCGGCCGGGTGCGGGCTGGTGAACCGCACCCGCTCGAGCCCGTCGATCTCGCCGCAGGCGCGCAGCAGCTTCGCGAACGCACCGCGGTCGCCGAACTCGACGCCGTAGGTGTTCACGTTCTGCCCGAGCAGCGTGACCTCGATCGCGCCGTCGTCGACGAGCGCCTGCACCTCGGCCAGGATCTCGCCCGGCCGGCGGTCCTTCTCCTTGCCCCGCAGGCTCGGGACGATGCAGAACGTGCAGGTGTTGTTGCACCCCACGCTGATCGAGACCCAGCCGGCGTAGGACGAGTCGCGCTTGGTGGGCAGCGTCGAGGGGAACACCTCGAGCGCCTCGAGGATCTCGACCTGCGCCTGCTCGTTGTGCCGCGCGCGGTCGAGCAGCGCGGGCAGCGAACCGATGTTGTGGGTGCCGAAGACGACGTCGACCCACGGCGCCTTGCGGACGATGGTGTCGCGGTCCTTCTGCGCCAGGCAGCCACCGACGGCGATCTGCATGCCGGGGTGCCGCTTCTTCACCGGCGCCAGGTGGCCGAGGTTGCCGTAGAGCTTGTTGTCGGCGTTCTCGCGCACCGCGCAGGTGTTGAAGACGACGACGTCGGCCTCGTCGCGGTCGGCACCGGCGTCGAGGGGGACGTAGCCGGCGTCCTCGAGCAGGCCCGACAGCCGCTCGGAGTCGTGCACGTTCATCTGGCAGCCGTAGGTGCGCACGTCGTAGGTGCGGGGCGCCGCAGGGGTCGTGGTCATCGCGCGTCCAGGGTACGTGGCTCCAGCCGGGTGGTCCTTCGGCCGATGACAGCCGGGTGACCCTGCCACCCGTGCCGCCTGCCGCGACCAGCGGCCTCCGGCTGGCCGTGGACGTGACACCGGCCGACCTCGAGCACCTGGTGCTCACCGCCCACCGGCGCCTGCCGTCGTACCGGCGCACGCTGTGGGGCGTCCGGGTGCTGTCGGGCCTGCTCGTGCTGGCGATCGGCGCGGTGCTGTCGCACGTCGCCTTGGGGTGGGGAGCGATGGCTCTGTACGCGCCGGCCTCGGTGCTCGCCGGCTGGTGGGCTCCGCGGGGTGTGCTGCGCGCCGCCGTCCGCCGCACGATCGGCCCGATGACACAGGACCGCAGCGGCAGCGTCCTCGGCCCGCGCGAGCTCGAGGTGCTGGCGGGCCAGCTCGTCGAGCGGTGGCCGCACGGCGAGAACCGGGTCGACCTGAGCGCCCTGCACGACGTCGTGCGCACCCCGTCGGCGGCGCTGGTGCTCATCAGCCCGCTGGCCGGCTGCGTCCTCCCGCGCGAGCGGGTGCTCGCCGGGGACCACGACGCGTTCGTGGACGGGCTGGTCGCGGCGTGGCACTCGGCTCGGGAACCGGACTGACCTCCTGGCAGGGACTTGACCGGTACAGACTCTCGCATTACTGTACCGGTACAGCCGATCGACAGGACCGGCCGACCGCCACCCAGGAGGTGACCGAGATGGACTCCCTGCCCTTCGCGATGGTCACGGCGAACGACGCCACCCGCGCCCACCTGCACTCCGCCCGGCCGGACGCCCCGGTCGTCCCGGACGCCGAGCCGCGCCTGGCCCGCACCCGCGTGCGGCTCGCCGCCGCCCTGCGCACCGCCGCCGAGCGGCTCGCCGTGCCCCCGCGTCCCGCGCGGACGAGCTCCCCGTCGCGGTTCGCGCCCTCGCACTGACCGGCACCACCCGATGGCCACCCGGCCGGGAGGCGCCGTACCGGCGGTGGCCTCCCCCGAGGCCCACGGGGTGCGCCGGTTACGCTCGCCGCGAGGCGAGGAGGCGCACCCCGTGGGCAAGGTGACACTGCAGACGATCGCCGACGCCGTGGGCGTCAGCCGGATGACGGTGTCGAACGCCTTCTCCCGCCCCGACCAGCTCTCGGCCGAGCTCCGCGAGCGCGTGCTCGCCACCGCCGACGAGCTCGGTTACGTCGGCCCCGACCCCCGCGCCCGGGCGCTCGCCCGCGGCCGCACCGGGTCGGTCGGGATCATGATCACCGACGCCCTCGAGGAGTCGTTCACCGACGAGGTCGCGATGCAGGTGCTCGCCGGCGTCGCGACCGAGCTCGCGCCGTCCGGGCGCTCGCTCACGCTGCTCCCCTCGATCAGCGAGGGCGACATCGTCCCCGCGCGCGACGTCCCGATGGACGGCGCGCTCGTGTACTCCTGCGACCCGACGAACGCCGGCGTCTCGTGGCTGCACAAGCGTGACCTCCCTGTCGTCTACATCGACCAGGTCGTCGACGAGCAGGTCGCGAGCGTGAACGTCGACGACCGCGGCGGCGCGCGCGCTGCTGCCCAGCACCTGCTCGACCTCGGGCACACCCGGTTCGGCGCGATCGTGTCGGTGATCGGCCACGACTTCGGCGTCGTCGACGACCCCGCTCACCTGCCGATCGGGCACGCCACGCACCTGCGGATCCTCGGCTGGGACGACGCGCTGCGACCGGCCGGCGTGGCCGATCCCGTCTACGTGCAGGTGCCGCGCTACGACTACGACGAGTCGCGCAAGGCCGCCGCGCTGCTGCTCGACCGCGACGACCCGCCCACCGCGGTGCTCTGCTACTCCGACCTGATGGCCGACGCCGTCGTCGACGAGGCCCGCGAGCGGGGGCTGCGCGTCCCGCAGGACCTGTCGGTCGTCGGCTTCGACGACAGCCCGCGGGCGCGCCGCATGCGGCCGGCGCTCACGACCGTGCGCCAGGACAGCTCCGAGAAGGGACGCCTCGCCGTGCGCACGCTGCTGCGTCGGCTCGAGGCCGACGACGGCCCGGTCGAGCACCACGTGCTGCCGACCGAGCTGGTCGTGCGCGACAGCACCGGACCGGTGCCCGCGTGAGCCGGTCGTTCCCCCCGCTGGTCGAGCCGGGCGACGACCTCACGTCGGAGGAGGTCACGCGGTACTCGCGGCACCTGCTGCTGCCCGAGATCGGGCGCGAGGGCCAGCGTCGGCTGAAGGCTGCGCGCGTCCTCGTCGTCGGCGCGGGCGGGCTCGGCTCCCCCGTCCTGCTCTACCTGGCGGCCGCGGGCGTGGGCACGATCGGCGTGGTCGACGACGACGTCGTCGACTCCTCGAACCTGCAGCGCCAGGTGGTGCACGGCGTCGACGACGTCGGGCGTCCCAAGGTCGACAGCGCCGCGGAGTCCGTCGCGCGGGTCAACCCGCTGGTGCGCGTCGTCCGGCACCACGGCCGGGTCGAGCCCTCGACCGCGCTCGACCTCGTCCGCGGCTACGACCTCGTCGTCGACGGCACCGACAACTTCCCCACCCGGTACGTCGTCAGCGACGCGTGCGTGCTGGCCGGCGTCCCGCTGGTGTGGGGGTCGATCCTGCGCTTCGACGGCCAGGTCAGCGTGTTCTGGGCCGAGCACGGCCCCACCTACCGCGACCTGTTCCCGCTGCCTCCTCCCCCGGGCTCGGTGCCGTCCTGCGGCGAGGCGGGCGTGCTCGGCGCGGTCTGCGCGATGGTCGGGTCGGTGATGTCGTCCGAGGTGGTCAAGCTCGTCACCGGCGCGGGCGAGCCCCTCGTCGGGCGGATGGTCGTGCTCGACGCGCTCGCCACGACGTGGCGCACGCTCGAGGTCCGCCGCGACCCGTCCGCGGCGCCGGTCAACGAGGTCACCTCCCCCTACCCGGACGAGGACGCCGTGCCGGTCGTCGACGCCCCGGCCCTGGCCGCGCTGCTGGCCGACGACGCCGTCCGGGTCGTCGACGTCCGCGAGGCCGACGAGCTCGAGATCGTCGGGCTGCCGGGCGCCGTGCACGTCCCCGTCCGCGAGTTCCGTTCCGGCAGCGTGCCGGACGCGGTGCCGCGGGACCGGCCGGTCGTGCTGCTGTGCAAGTCGGGCGTGCGCTCGGCCCGCGCGCTGCGGGTGCTGCGCGAGGCCGGTTTCGACGACGCCCGCCACCTCGAGGGCGGCATCACCGCCTGGGTGCGCGACGTCGACCCGTCGCTGCCGTCGTACTGACCCTGGACGGGTCACCGACGTACTGGGGCGATCCGGGCGCACGAATCGCCGTCAACGGGCCGATCAGGTCTCAGACTGGTCACGACCCGTCGCGAGCGGCACCCGGAGGTGGGAACCGGACACGCCGGACCACTACGGTTCCCGGCATGACGGACCTGACCAAGGACGCCGCCGCCCCCTCGGGCGACGGCGCCACCGGCCGGCCGCTCGTCGTCCTGGACAAGGTCAACAAGCACTTCGGCTCGCTGCACGTGCTGAAGGACATCGACCTGACCGTGCACGAGCGCGAGGTCGTCGTCGTGATCGGGCCGTCCGGCTCGGGCAAGTCGACGCTGTGCCGCACCATCAACCGGCTCGAGACCTTCGAGGGCGGCTCGATCACCCTCGACGGCAAGCCGCTGCCCGAGGAGGGCAAGGGCCTCGCGCGGCTGCGCGCCGACGTCGGCATGGTGTTCCAGTCGTTCAACCTGTTCGCGCACAAGACGGTGCTCGAGAACGTGACGCTCGGACCGACCAAGGTGCGCAAGAAGTCCAAGGCCGAGGCCGACAGGCGGGCACGCGAGCTGCTCGAGCGGGTGGGCGTCGCGAGCCAGGCCGACAAGTACCCCGCGCAGCTGTCCGGCGGGCAGCAGCAGCGCGTGGCGATCGCCCGGGCGCTGGCGATGGAGCCGAAGGTGATGCTCTTCGACGAGCCCACCTCGGCCCTCGACCCCGAGATGATCAACGAGGTGCTCGACGTCATGACCACCCTCGCCAAGGAGGGGATGACGATGGTGGTCGTGACGCACGAGATGGGGTTCGCCCGGCGAGCCGCCGACCGGGTGGTGTTCATGGCCGACGGCGAGATCGTCGAGGAGGCGCCGCCGGAGGAGTTCTTCACGAACGCGAAGAGCGACCGCGCGAAGGACTTCCTGTCCAAGATCCTCACCCACTGAACCGCCCGCACCAGCGCTGAGCAGGCCGACACCACCGACCACCCAGCACGAACCGACCCCTACCCGGGAGGACCGCACGATGATGTTCCGCCGCACCACCCTGACCGCCCTGCTGGCGGTGGGCGCCCTCGCGCTCGCCGCGTGCGGTGGTGGCGAGGACGACGCCGCCACCACCGAGCCCACCGTCGCGGACGCGCCGGAGTTCGACGAGGGCACCACGATGGCGAAGATCGCCGAGGCCGGCACGCTGCGTGTCGGCACCAAGTTCGACCAGCCCGGCTTCGGCCTCAAGGGTCTGTCGGGCGACCCGGAGGGCTTCGACGTCGAGGTCGCGAAGATCATCGCGGGCGCGCTCGGCATCTCCGAGGACGACATCGAGTGGACCGAGACCCCCTCGAAGGTCCGTGAGCAGGTCATCCAGGACGGCGACGTCGACATGGTCGTGGCCACCTACACGATCAACGACGCCCGCAAGGAGCTCATCACCTTCGCCGGCCCGTACTACGAGGCCGGTCAGCAGCTGATGGTCGCCGCCGACGACGACACCATCGAGGGTCCGGACGACCTCAAGGCGAACCCGGACGTCAAGGTCTGCTCCGTCGACGGCTCGACCCCGGCCGAGAACATCAAGGAGTACCTGGCCGACCCGGCGCAGCTGGTGACGTTCGACGTGTACGACAAGTGCGCGGACGCGCTCGAGACCGGCCAGGTGCAGGTCGTCACGACCGACAACGTCATCCTGCTCGGCTTCGTGTCCAAGTCTGAGGGCGCCTTCAAGCTGGTGGGCGAGCAGTTCACCGAGGAGCCCTACGGCATCGGCATCACCAAGGGCGACACCGAGTTCTGCGAGTTCATCAACACCACGCTCGCCGACAACGAGGACGCCTACAACGAGGCGTGGGCGAGCACCGCGGGCGAGATCGAGGGCACCCAGGCCCCGACCCTGCCCGAGGCGGACGCCTGCGCCTGACGCGTCCGCTCGCACCTGGACGCGCCTGACTGACCGCGACCGGCGCCGGACCTCGTCCGGCGCCGGTCGCGCCACCACCCCCGACCACGAGGAGCACGGTTGGACGTCATCACCGACAACCTCGACCTGTACCGCAGCGGGTTCCTGCGTTCGCTGGGCATCTGCCTGTGGGGCATGGTCGGGTCGCTCGTGCTCGGGACGTTGATCGCCGCCTGCCGGGTGTCGCCGCTGCCGCCGCTGCGCGCGTTCGGCACCGCCTGGGTGACCATCTTCCGCAACACCCCGCTGACGCTCGTGCTGTTCTTCGTCGCGTTCGGCTTCCCCCGGCTCGGCATCAACGCCGACTACTACGTCTTCATGCTGCTCGGGCTGTGGCTCTACACCTCGGCGTTCGTGTGCGAGGCGATCCGCTCGGGCATCAACTCGGTGGCACCCGGGCAGGCCGAGGCCGCGCGCGCGATCGGCCTGACCTTCACGCAGTCGCTCAGCCTCGTGGTCATGCCGCAGGCGTTCCGCTCGGTCGTGCCGCCGCTCGGCAGCGTCATCATCGCGATGTTCAAGAACTCCGCGATCGCCGGCCTGTTCGGCGTGAGCGGCGACCTGATGAGCGTCGGCACCAACCTCAACGGCGCCCAGGGGTACGCCGCGGTGCCCGTCTTCATCGGCGTCGCGATCGGCTACCTGCTCATCACCCTGCCCGCCGGCGCGCTGCTGAGCGTCTTCGAGCGGAAGGTGGCGATCGCGCGATGAGCAGCGTCCTCTACGACGCGCCCGGTCCCAAGGCGCGCCGCAACGCCCTGGTCGGCAGCGTCGTCGGCGGTCTGGCGGTGCTCGCCGTGGTCGGGCTGGTGCTCAAGCGCTTCTACGACG
>NZ_BAAHAF010000081.1:94860-100359 GCF_054777815.1 Angustibacter speluncae
CGCTCGTCTGGGAACTGCTGCGACAGGGCTTCACCAACACCCTCAAGGGTGCCGCGCTGGCCATCGTGTTCTCGCTCGCGCTCGGCGTGGTGCTCGGCGTGCTGCGCCTCTCGCTGCCCCGGTTGACCGCGCTCCCCATCATCGGGTTCATCGAGCTCTTCCGCGGCCTACCGGTCGTGCTGTCGATCTTCTTCGCCGCCAACGCCTTCCCCGAGCTCGGTATCCGGCTGCCGATCATCTGGTACCTGGTCATCGGCCTGACCGCGTACAACTCGGTGATCTTCGCCGAGATACTGCGCGCAGGTGTGAACTCGCTGCCGCGGGGCCAGCGCGAGGCCGGCCTGGCGATCGGGCTGACGCCGTTGCAGACCACGTTCTCGATCCAGCTGCCGCAGGCGTTCCGGGTGATGCTGCCGGCGATCATCAGCCAGATGGTCGTGGTGCTCAAGGACACCACCCTGGCCGCGGTCGCGCTGGGCGGGTTCATCGAGGCGCTCAACCAGGGCAAGGTCATCTACCAGAACCTCGACAACCCGATCCAGACGTACTTCGTCATCGGGGTGCTGTTCGTGCTGGCGAACTGGCTGCTGAGCAAGCTCGCCACCTGGGTCGAGCGCTGGCTGTCGCGCAAGACCTCCGCCGAGCACATCGACACCGCAGCGCTCGTCACCGCCGCCGGCGCGCACGACACCGGACGCGCCGTCTGAGTCAGGGCGCGAACGCGCCCAGTCGCCAGGCGAACCGGTCGACCCAGTGCCGCGCGAAGCGCGGCAGCAGGTGGCTGCCGCAGTGCTCGAGCACCGCACGGACGCCGTCGTCGGTGGGCTCGTCGCGCAGCAGGGCCGTCAGCTCGGCGCGCACCCGGGACCGAGCCGGCTCGTGCAGCGCCGCACCCACCTCGTGCATCGCAGCGAGGGCGGGCTCGTGGTCCTGGCCGAACCAGCCGCCGACCACGTCGCACAGCGCCGGGTAGCGCGCCCGCACCTCGTGGTCGAGCCGGACGTCGGGGTAGCAGCCGAGCACGAACAGGTTGCCGCTCAGCGGTTCCCGCGCCAGCACCAGGGACGCGGCGGTGGTGGCGGTGCGGCTCGACGCCGGCCGCAGCACGCTGCCGCGCGGGTCGTCGGGGACGACCACCACGCCCACCCCGCCGAGGGACGACGCCACGTCGGCGTGCAGGTGCCGCCGGGGCAGGCCGCCCTGATCGGCGTCCCACTGGTCGAGGTCGTCGCCGCCGGAGCGCACGAGGGCGGTGGCGACGGCGTTCGCGACCTCGACCGACGGGAACGACGAGACCCGTGGCAGGCCGGGGTCGGTGACGGCGAACGGCTCGGTGAGACCGGCGGGCACGAGCGCGGGGTCGGCGAGCACCTGCGTCGCGCGCTCGACGAGCACGTCGAGGTAGCCGGACCAGGTCGGTCCGTCGGGAACACCGACGTCGTCGAGCCAGGGGCCGAGCGCCCGCTGCGCACCGGCCTCGTCGCCCACCCGGTCGCGCAGCCCGCGCAGCGCGGCCACCAGCGCCGGCAGCCGCTCGGGGCCCTGCTCGGCGAGGGCGGCATCGAGGCACGACGCCGCGTCGACGGGAGCCGAGCGCAGTCGAGGACCAAGCCCGCTCGCGAAGAAGAGGTCGAGCGGCGGGAGCCGGTCGACGGACGGTGTCGTCATAGGGCGACCCTACCGCCTGGCTGTACCAAACAACACCAAACGCTGTTCATCCACAGCGGTGGACAGGGTTGTGGACGGCGTCAGGCGCTGTCGAGGTGGTCGGCGCCGCGGACGTCGCCGCTGGCGGCCTCGGGGTGGTCGTCGTCCCCGCTCAGGTCGTCCTCGGCGCCCAGCACCTCGCGGACGACGCCGAGCGCGACGTCGGAGCCGTAGCCCTTGCGGGCGAGCATCCCGGCGAGCCGGCGCACCCGCACCTGCTGGTCGAGGCCGCGGGTCGCCCGGGCCTTGCGCTCGACGAGCTCGCGGGCCGCGGCGCGCTCGTCGTCGGGGTCGAGACCGGCGAGCGCCACGGCCGCCGTCTCGGTGTCGATGCCCTTGCGGTGCAGCTCGAGCCGCAGGGCGCGACCCGACAGGCCCTTGCTGCGCTGCCTCGACCGGACCCACTCGTGGGCGAACGCCTCGTCGTCGACGAGGTCGACCTGCTCCATCCGGTCGAGCACGGACGTGGCGACCTCATCGGGCACGCCGCGGCGCGCCAGCGTGGTGGCCAGCTCGGCCCGGCTGCGGGCCCGGACGGCGAGCTGGTCGAGCACGATCCGCCGGGCGACCGACGCGGGGTCGGCGTCCCGGTCGGCCGCGACGTCGGGGCGGGGGGCGCGGTCGTCCCCCGCCCCGCGTCGGGCACGCGTGCGCGTCATGGCGAGATGACCAGGCAGGCCGGGCGGGCGGGCTGGGGCAGGCCGGTCAGAACACGACCGGGGCCTCGACGGCCGGCGCGTCGAGCACCGGGCCGACGCCGAGCTTCTCCTTGATCTTCTTCTCCAGCTCGTCGGCGAGGTCGGGGTTGTCGCGCATGAAGGCGCGAGCGTTCTCCTTGCCCTGGCCGAGCTGGTCGCCGTCGTAGGTGTACCAGGCGCCGGACTTGCGGACGAAGCCGTGCTCGACGCCCATGTCGATCAGACCACCCTCGCGGGAGATGCCCTGGCCGTAGAGGATGTCGAACTCGGCCTGCTTGAACGGCGGGCTGACCTTGTTCTTCACGACCTTGACGCGGGTGCGGTTGCCGACGGGCTCGGTGCCGTCCTTTAGGGTCTCGATACGGCGCACGTCGAGGCGGACCGAGGCGTAGAACTTCAGCGCCTTGCCGCCCGTGGTGGTCTCGGGCGAGCCGAACATCACGCCGATCTTCTCGCGCAGCTGGTTGATGAAGATCGCGGTGGTGCCCGAGTTGCTGAGCGCACCGGTGATCTTGCGCAGCGCCTGGCTCATCAGGCGGGCCTGCAGACCGACGTGGCTGTCGCCCATCTCGCCCTCGATCTCGGCGCGGGGCACCAGCGCCGCCACCGAGTCGATGACGATGATGTCGAGGGCGCCGGAGCGGATGAGCATGTCGGCGATCTCGAGCGCCTGCTCACCGGTGTCGGGCTGCGACACCAGCAGCGCGTCGGTGTCGACGCCCAGCCGCTTGGCGTACTCGGGGTCGAGGGCGTGCTCGGCGTCGATGAAGGCGGCGATGCCGCCGGCCTTCTGCGCGTTGGCGACGGCGTGCAGCGCGACGGTGGTCTTACCGCTGGACTCCGGGCCGTAGATCTCGACGACGCGGCCGCGCGGCAGGCCGCCGATGCCGAGCGCGACGTCGAGCGCGATGGCGCCGGTCGGGATGGTGGCGATCGGTGCGCGCACCTCGTCGCCCAGGCGCATCACCGAGCCCTTGCCGAACTGGCGGTCGATCTGGGAGAGCGCGGTGTCGAGGGCCTTGTCGCGGTCAACGGGAGCGGGCATCGGTTCTCCACCTTCGTGGTCGCCGGCCGGGCGGCCGGGGTGTGTCGTCTGTGTCGAGGAGGACGCTAGGAGCGACCTCCGACATCCGTCCCCGGCGCCCGCGGATCTGTGGACACCGGCCTGGCGGCTGCCGACCTGTGGACGACGATACCGAACACGTGTTCGACCCGGTCGGACCGACACGCCGCGTGTCGCGGCACCCCGTCCGACCGCCCGTCCGACCGCCTGCCCGAACCGTCCGGTCAGCCCCGCGCGACCACGAGGACGAGCGCGCCGTCGCCCTGCGGCAGCACCCGGGCCGTCGTCCACCGACCCCTTTCGAACCCGCCGGACGCCGTGGGCGCGAAGCCCGCGGCCTCCAGCGCCTCGCCCCACGCGGCCGCCGCACCCCGCCCCGCGCCGGTCGCCGGCGCCGTCGCCCCACTGCGACCGGCCCCCGCGGACGGCGCCGAGCGGAGCAGCACCGCGAGGTCCCCGCCGGCCTCCTGCGCCGCCTCCCCCGCCAGCTCGCGCCGCTCGACGACCTGCTGGCCGTCCGGGACGGCGAGCGCCGAGACGTCCTGCGCGAGACGGGTGCTCGTCGGGTGGGCTCCGGCCACGGCGCCCGGCACCAGCAGCCACACCGCGGCGCCCATCGCGAGCGCGGCGTTCAGCAGCACCGGCCAGCCGACGCGTCCGCGGAGCAGCACCCCCGGCACGACGACGAGGGCGGGCAGGCACAGCACCCAGACGAGCACCTCCCCCTGCGCCTGCCCGCCCACCCTCGGCCCCGCCACCCCCAGGACGAGACCCGTCGCCGCGACGCAGCCGGCGAGCGCGAGCCCGGCACGCGGCAGGACGCCCCCCGTGCGTCCCGAGCGGCTCGCGGAGGTCCCCTCCACCCCCGCGCACCGCTGCGTGCCGGGCCCGGTCACCACCCGCTGCGTCATGCCCCGAGCCTCGCTGCGGGGCCGACGGCCGGGCATGGGCCCCGCTACTCAGCGGGCGCGACCGCCGGGCTCAACCCGGCGCGGGTGCCGGTGCCCGCGTCCGTGGTAGGACGAGCGCGTGCAGGCACCCACCGGCCTGGTCGAGCGCGACGCGCAGCTGGCGCAGCTGGACGCCGCGGTGGCGCGTGCCCGCGCGGGCCGCGGTGGCGTCGCGCTCGTCACCGGCGAGCCGGGCATCGGCAAGACGGCCCTCGTCGACCGGCTGGTGCGGTCCCTCGGCGACGACCCGCCGGACGGGGTGCGCGTGCTCGTGGGCCACTGCGACCCCCTCACCGCGCCGGGCGCGCTGGGTCCGCTCGAGGAGGTGGCGGCGCGCCTGCGGCTCGCGACGGCCACGGACCGGGACGCCCTCGCGGGGCGCCTGCTGGCCGCCCTGCGCGACGGCCCGCCGACCGTTCTCGTCGTCGAGGACGCGCACTGGGCCGATGCGGCGTCCGCGGGCGTCCTGGGTGTGCTCGGCCGCCGGGCGGCGCGGCTGCCGCTGCTGCTCGTGCTGACCTACCGCGACGCCGAGGTCGGCACCGCCCACCCGCTGCACGCGGTGGTGGCCGAGCTGGTCACCTCGGGGTCGACGCTGTGGCTCGGGCTGCCCGCGCTCACGCCGGACGGCGTCCGCGAGCTCGCCGCCGGCGCGGTCGACCCGGTCCGCCTGCACGAGCGCACGGGCGGCAACCCGTTCTACGTGACCGAGGCGCTGGCCGCGCCGGACGCCGACGTCCCCGCGACGGTGCGCCTCGCGGTGCTCGGCCGGACCGCCCGGCTGGGGGCGGACGCGCGCGAGGTGCTCGACGTCGTCGCCGTCGTCCCGGGACGCTCCGACGCCGCGCTGGTGCGCGCGGTCGCGGGCCACGGGGACGACGTCGTCGAGCGGTGCGTCGCGGCCGGGGTGCTCGTCGAGCGCGACGGGTCGCTGGCGTTCCGGCACGAGCTGGCACGGCTCGCGCTGTGGTCCGAGCTGCCCCAGGCACGCCGCCGCGACCTGCACGCGCGGGTGCTGGCCGCGCTCGAGGCGGCGGGCGCGCCCGTCCCGGCGCACCTGGCCCACCACGCGGCCGCCGCC
>NZ_BAAHAF010000082.1:0-6320 GCF_054777815.1 Angustibacter speluncae
GTCCCCGAGCGCCCCGGCCTCGACCGCACCCCCCGTCGCCGCGCCGCCGGCCGCACCGGGTGTCGTCGAGGGTGTCGTCGGGGGCGTGGTCTCGGCGCTGCCGCCGCTGCCGCTGCCCGTCCCCGTCCCGACCGCACCCGCGCCGGCACCGACCACCCCGGCCCCGGGGACGCCGGTGCCGCCCGGGGGCTGGGTGCCCGGCCTCACCTGCGTGCTGGAGCCGGTGCTGAACCCGCTGCTGCCGGTGCTGCCGCTCTGCCCGCCGGGGACGCCGCCGACCACCACGCCCTGACGGCCGCGCGGTCCGCTCAGGCGGCGGCCGTCCGCCCGGACGCGTCGTCGAGCTCGAGCGCCTCGCGGGTCCGCTCGCGCGGCGGCGGGCTGAGCGTCAGGTGCGGCACCGGTGCCCAGGTGTAGCCGACCACCAGGCGCCGCTGGCGCACCACCACGGCGGCCGCGACGAGCGCGACCACGAACGTCACGATGCCGCCGAGCGCGATGGTCCACCGGGCGCCGAACTGCTCGCCGACCCAGCCGACGATCGGCGACCCCAGCGGCGTGCCGCCCATGAAGATCGCCATGTAGAGCGCCATCACGCGTCCGCGCATGGCCGGCTCGGTCGTCATCTGGACGATGGTGTTCGCCGCTGTCATCAGCGTCAGCGAGCTGAGACCCACGGGCACCAGCGCGATCGCGAACAGCGCGTACGTGGGCATCCACGCGGCGAGCGTCGCCGTGACGCCGAAGACGAAGGTGGCGCCGACGAGCAGGCGCATCCCGGGGTGCGTGCGCCGGGCGGCGAGCAGGGCGCCGCTGAGGGAGCCGATCGCCATCACCGAGCCGAGCAGGCCGTACTCCCCCGCGCCCTTGTCGTAGATCTGCGTCGCCATCAGGGCAGTCGTCATCTGGAAGTTCATGCCGAACGTGCCCACCATGCCGACGATGCCCATGATGACGAGGATGTCGGGACGCCCTCGCACGTAACGGATCCCGTCGCGGATCTGGCCCTTGCCGCGCGGCGCCTTCTCGATCGGGATGAGCTCGCGCACGCGCATCCGGCTGAGCGCCAGGATGGTCGCGCCGTAGGTGGCGGCGTTGATCAGGAACACCGGCCCGGTGCCGAACGCCGCGATGAGCAGACCGGCGAGGGCGGGGCCGATCAGGCGTCCCAGGTGGAACGAGGCGCTGTTCAGGCCGACGGCGTTCGACAGCTTGTCCTCGGGGACCATCTCGGCCACGAACGTCTGGCGCGCAGGCGCTTCCAGCGCCGCCGCGCAACCGAAGAGACCGGCGAGCACGTACGCGTGCCAGAGCTGCGCGGTGCCGGTGATCGCGAGCAGACCGAGCACGAGCGCGGTCGACCCGGCGAAGACCTGCGCGCCGATCATCAGCTTGCGCTTGGGCACCCGGTCGGCGAGCAGACCGGCCCAGGGGGCGAGCAGCAGCATCGGCAGGAACTGCAGCCCGGTCGTGATGCCGACGGCGACCGCCGAGTGGTCGGTGAGGACGGTGAGGACGAGCCAGTCCTGGGCGACGCGCTGCATCCAGGTGCCGGCGTTGGAGACCAGCGCACCCGTGGCGTACAGCCGGTAGTTGTGGACCTTCAGCGAGGCGAAGGTGGGACTCACCTGGCGACCACCCGTCGCAGGATCTCGGCGGCGCGCGCCAGGGTGTCGCGCTCGTCGGGGGTGAGCTCGGCGAGCCGGCCGGCCAGCCAGGCGGTGCGCCGGCGGCGGGTCTCCTTCACCTCGGCGCGGCCGGCCTCGGTGATCTCGACCAGCACCTGCCGGCCGTCGTCCGGGTGGTCGGTGCGCGTGACCAGCCCGGCCTCGACGAGCGCGTTGACGATGCGCGTCATCGACGGCGGCTGCACGTGCTCGCGGTCGGCCAGCGACCGGGGCGTCTGGGCGCCGTCGCAGTCGAGGGAGGCGAGCACCGAGTACTGCGCGTCCGTGATCGCCTCGGACGACTTCTCGACGCGCAGCCGCCGCGCGGTGCGCATGAGCGCGACGCGCAGGTCGGTGGCGAGCGAGGCGGAGGCGAGCGTAGGCACATGGTTACCTTAGGTCATTAGCGTTGCTAACGAAAATCGGGACGGGGTGCTGTCCGTACCGTGGGACGCGTGACCACGCCGCGCCCCGCCCTCGCCGACGACCTCGACCTCGAGCCGCACCCCGAGGGCGGCTGGTACCGGCAGACCTGGGCCTCGCCCGTCGACGTGACGCTGCCGGACGGTCGGGTGCGGCCGACCGCGACGCTGATCCACTTCCTGCTCCCGGCCGGTGAGTCGTCCGCGTGGCACCGGGTCGCGTCCGACGAGGTCTGGCTCGCGCACCGGGGGACGGTGGCGCTCGAGCTCGGGGGCTCGGGCCCGTCGCCGGTCGGCGAGGCGGTGCACGAGGTGTCGGTCGACGCGCCGCAGGTGCTCGTCCCGGCGGGCGTCTGGCAGCGCACCCTCCCGTCGGACGCCCACGCCCTGGTCAGCTGCCTGGTCTCCCCCGGCTTCGACTTCGCCGACTTCGAGCTCGCCTGACGCCGCTCGAGGCGCCGACGCCACCAGTGGTTGCTTCAGGGCGGGTGAAGCAACCACTCGCGGCCTCAGGGCCACGACAGGCCACGCGACCGGAGGCTGCCGGCGACGCGGGCGAGCAGCTCGGCGGGCGCCCGGAGGTCGTCGGCCGTCGCGAAGTGCACGACCCAGCCGTTGTCCTCCAGCACCTCGCGCCGGCGCACGTCCTTGCGCCAGCGCCCCTTCGCGGTCCGGTGCACGTCGCCGAGGTACTCCAGGGCGACCTGCTGCGCGTGCCACCCGAGGTCGGGGACGGCGAGCCAGCCGCCCCTGTCGTCGAACGCGTCGCGGTTGACCTCCGGTTCGGGGATGCCCCCGCGCACCACCACCAACCGCAGCCGCGTCTCCTGGGGTGAGTCGACCCGGTCGCGCACGAGGTCGTAGGCCTGCTCGAGCACCGACCGGCCGACCAGCTGGCCCGGGGCGTCCAGGACGCTGCGCAGCCGGCCCCGTCCGACCCGACGGGCCACGGCGTCGCCGAGCACCACGAGGTCGTCGACGGAGAGCACGCCACCGAGCCCCGCCCACGCCGCGGCCGGGGGCACCAGCACGAGGCGTCCCACCGGAGCGGGCCGGCCCGGCGAGCGTCCGGTCGTGGCGCGGGTACGGGGCAACCGGCTGCGGGCGCCCGGCGGGACGACCACGTCGAGCACCGGGTCGTGGTGGCGGGCGGGGTCGACCGCCGCAGGGAGCGGCAGGCCGAGCAGCGTGGCGGCGGTGGCCGCGCCGAAGGCGGTGGCCGGTGGGAGCACCAGCGAGGCGGCGACGCACCGCGTGCGCAGGTCGTCCGGCAGGTGATCCGGCACCAGCACGCCGCGGTAGGGGCGACGCAGCGACGGGTGCCGGGTCTCCTGGCGCGTCATGCCCGCGGCGCGCGCCTCGGCGAGCGTGAACGGTCGGGACCGGAGGTGGGCCGGGAGCGGACGTCGTGGTGTCGGCACCCCGGGAGCGTCGTGCCGCCCCCGTCACCTGCGTCCGGACCGAGGCCCCGCCTGTGGACGGCAGCCGCACCCGGGCGGCTGTGGACGACGCGGGCCCCGACGCCGCGAGCGGTTGCTTCGTCGCGCCGGAAGCAACCACTCGCGGCGTCGTGGCGTCAGCCGACGCCGACGAGCTCCTTGAAGGGGTCGATCGCGAAGTAGAGGACGAACAGCGCGGCGGTGACCCAGAGCAGCGGGTGCACCTCGCGGGCCTTGCCGCGCACCAGCTTGATCAGCGCGTAGGTGACCATGCCGGCGCCGATGCCGGCGGCGATCGAGTAGGTGAACGGCATCAGCACGATCGTGAGGAACGCGGGGATCGCGAGCTCGAGGTCGTCCCAGTCGATGCCCTTGACCTGCTGCATCATCAGGAACCCGACCACGACCAGCGCGGGCGTCGCCGCCTCGTAGGGCACCACCGAGACCAGCGGCGCGAACAGCGTCGCGAGCAGGAACAGCACACCCGTCACCACGGACGCCAGGCCCGTGCGCGCGCCCTCGCCGACGCCGGACGCCGACTCGATGTAGGACGTGTTCGACGAGATCGACGCCGCGCCACCGGCGATCGCGCCGACCGAGTCGACGACCAGGATGCGCGTGGTGTTGGGCGGGTTGCCCTCGTCGTCGAGCAGGTCGGCCTCGGCGCCGATGGCGACCATCGTCCCCATCGTGTCGAAGAAGTCGGCGAGCAGGAGGGTGAAGACCAGCAGGATCGCGGCGACGAACCCGATCTTGCCGAACGAGCCGAGCAGGTTGAACTGGCCGAGCAGGCCGAAGTCGGGCACCTCCAGCACCGACGACGGCAGCGCCGGCACGCCGAGGCCCCACGCCTCCGGGTTCACCACGGCGCCGGTCTCGTCGAACTCGCGCGGGCCGATCTTCGCGATCGCCTCGATCACGATCGCCAGCACCGTCGCGCCGACGATGCCGATCAGGATCGCGCCGCGGACCTTCAGCACGTACAGGACGATGATCGTCAGCAGCCCGAGGACGAACACCAGCGTCGGCCAGCCCGACAGGAACCCGCCGATGCCGAGCTCGAGCGCCGGGCCGCCGCCGGCCTTGCGGACGAAGCCGGCGTCGACCAGGCCGATGATGGTGATGAACAGGCCGATGCCGACCGAGATCGCGACCTTCAGCTGCGGCGGCACCGCGTGGAACACGGCCTGCCGGAAGCCGGTGAGCACCAGCACCAGGATGATCAGGCCCTCGAGGACGACCAGGCCCATCGCGTCGGCCCAGGTCATCTCCGGCAGCTTGGCGACGCCGAACGCGACGAACGCGTTCAGCCCGAGGCCGGTGGCGAGCGCCAGCGGGTAGTTCGCGACGACGCCCATGAGGATCGTCAGCACCCCGGCGACCAGCGCGGTGGCGGCCGCGACCATCGCCAGGTTCGGGGCGTCACCGCCGCCGAGGAAGCCGCCGGTCGAGTCGGCCTGGGTACCGATGATGATCGGGTTCAGCACCACGATGTAGGCCATCGTGAAGAAGGTGGCGACGCCGCCCCGCACCTCCTGCCCGACGCTCGACCCGCGGGCGGAGACCTGGAACCAGCGCTCCAGCACGCCGCCGCGTGCGGGTGCCGGGCTGCCGGCGGGCTCGTCCTTGCGCAGTGACGTCAACGGATGCTCCTCGAGGGCGGGTCCGACCCAGGGCTCGGCTGAGCCGCGGCGCATCCTGCCAGAGCCCGCGACGGCGTGGACGACCCGTCCGCCAGATCGTCCGGACCGGTCCGGGGACGGCCCCTCCGGCACCTACCCTGGACCCGTGGGGACCCAGGGCACCGAGCACCGCGAGCGGACGGAGGTCGAGCCGCTGCGCACCAACGACCGGCTCACCGTGCTCGTCGGCTGCGCCGTCTGGGCGGTGCTGCTCGTGGTCTGCCTGCTGCGGCGCGACCAGCTCGAGAGCGCGGGCACCGGCTGGTGGGTGTGGACCTGCGCGGCCGGCCTCGTCCTCGGCGTGGTCGGCCTGGCCTGGTTGCAGCTGCGGCACGTCCGCGGCCGCACCGACTGACGCCCCCGAACCGACCGGGGTCAGCCCAGCGCGTCCTCGACCAGCGCCGCGTCGGCGCCGGCGTCGTCGAGCAGCTGCGCCACCAGGTGCCGGGCGGCCCAGTCGCCGGCCGCGTGCGCGAGCGCCCGCGCCAGCCCGTCACCGGTGGCCGCGTGGACGCCACGGTCGTCGACCCACCAGTCGACCGGGACGTCGTCGACCCGCAGGTCGTCGTGCTCCCACCAGGACGCCGATAGCACCGGCCACCGGTCGCGCACCGCGGCGGGCACGGGCGCCGGGGTGCCGGTGGACGTGACGACGCCGTCGGCGCGGTCGGACGACAGGTCGAGGTCGAGCAGGTCGGCGAGCCGCTCGGCCCGTCCCGGGGCGGGCACGAGCCGCGCCCCGACGTCGGCCCGCTGCCACCAGCGGGCGTCGTCGACCACGACGGGCGCGTCCGCGGCGACCCGCACCGGACGGCCGTCGGCGTCCAGCGCCCAGGTGCGCCCGCCGAGGTCGAGCTCCTCGGCGCCGCCGTCGTCGGACGACAGCGCCGCCCAGGTCGACAGCAGGGTGGGGACGTCGACGGCGTCCTGCTCGCCCAGCCGCCGCAGCAGGTCGGCACGGCCGGCGGGGTCGAGCTCGGCCACGGTGCGCACCATGCCCACGGCCGCGGCGACCTCGGGCAGCAGGTCGGCCGTCCACGCGGGGCCCTCGGGCACGACCGCGTCACCGCGCGCGGTCACCCACAGCCGCAGCAGCCTCGCCGCCGGGCT